>NZ_JBFAZW010000025.1:0-98430 GCF_040682015.1 Dactylosporangium sp. NPDC051485 | reverse complement strand
ATCGGTGGGTCAATGCTCGTGTAAGTGGCGTCACCGAGGCGACCCGCCGGTGCATGCGACGGCGAATGGTGGCGATCACCGCGGCTGTCCGCTGGTCACGTGGCCCGCTCGTGCCGCTGGGCGGGGACGGCCTCGTCGGCGCGCGGGGTCACGTCCAGCGGATCGTGGCTCGCTCGCGCCACTGGGCGAGGACGGCCTCGTCGCCCTCGACGTGCAGGTCGGTGGTGGCGCGGCGGTTCCACAGGGCGAGGTAGAGCTCGCCGGCCGGGCCGCGCAGGGTGCAGTCGGTCGGGCCGGTGACGCCCCGGGTGATTGCGGCGCCCGTGGGGGCCATGGTGACCGTCCACGAGTGCGGGCCCTCGGCGCGGGCGCCGTCGGTGATGTGGACCGCCAGGCTGCACGGGGCCTCGCAGCGCAGGCGGCCTCCGCGCGCACCGTAGAAGCCCATGAGCAGCTCGTCGATGCCGTCGATGCCGAGGTCGGCGTCGACGCCGGCGATGTCGCCGATCGCGCCCTGCAGGTCGGCGCGGTGCACCGTGGTCTCGTGGGCCTGGCGGCGGGCCCAGAAGGCGAGCGGGGAGCCGGCCGGCAGGAAATACCAGCAGGCGAGGTCGGGGGCGGCGGCCCGCAGCACGTCGACCAGGTCGGTGTGGCCGGACTGGAACCAGGCGACCAGGTCCCGGTCGCCCGGCATCGGGCCGACCGCGTCGGCCTCCTCCTCGTCGGACAGGACCGCGGTGCGCCGGTCGCGGACATAGGTGGCCGCCCAGCGGTGCACGTAGCCGACGTGCTGCACCAGCTCGCGGACCGTCCACTCCGGGCAGGTCGGGACCGCGGCGTCGAGGCCGGCCTTCGCCGCGGCGTCGACGAGATCCAGGCCGGCCCGCTCCAGGGCGTCGATGTGGCGACCGATCTCCATGCGGTCACTCTGCCAGAGGGGTACGACAATTTTGGCCGGCAACCGGATCGACGGGTCAACGGCAGGGGTCAGCCGAGCCAGACCCCGGCGAGCCAGATCACCGTGATGAGCAGGGCGGTGCCTAGCTCGATGAGGGTGGACACGCCGGCCGCCTTGAGCGCGTGCAGGGTGGCCTGCCACGCCCTGCCCCCGTTGCGGCGGCGGGCCAGCTCGACCAGGAACACGCCCAGCACGAAGCCGAGCACCAGGCCCACCACCGGAACGACGAAGAAGCCGACGATCCCGCACAGCCCGCCGAGCAGCAGGGTGAGGTTGGAGACCCCGGCGCGCTTGAGGTTGCGGCCGGGGACCAGATACTTCGCCACGAGCCCCAGCGCCAGCACCACGGTCGCCGCGATGCCGACCGCCCAGCCGGTCGCGCCATGGCCGCCGAACGCGGCCCAGACGGCGACGCCGGCCCAGCACAGCACCAGGCCGGGCAGCATCGGGACGAGCACGCCGAGCAGGCCGGCCACCACGGCGACCGTGGCGATCAGCGAGACCAGGCCGCCGCTGTCGGTCGGATGCACCTCGACCACTGTGCCCCATCACGGGGCCGGGCGCATCAGGAGCCGGCAACCTCCCGCAGCACCGCGGCGAAGTCCTCTGGGCGCTCGATGTGCGGGCTGTGGCCGACGCCCTCGTAGACCACCTCGCGGGAGGTGCCGCCCTGCTCGACGTACCGCTGCAGCACCGCCCTGGTCTGTCCGACCATCGGCTGGGGCGGGCAGGCCTCCTCGCCCGGCCAGCCCGGGACCAGGCCGAGCTTGCCCAGCTGGGCCAGGTCGAACAGCGAGGCATCGGAGACGATCGCGTCCTGGTCGCCGCGGATCCAGACGATCGGCGGCTTGACCGGCAGCTCGGTGATGCCCGACAGGTTCAGCCAGCGCGGGGAGATGGTGTTGAGCACGCCGCGGGTGCCGGGGGCGGTGCCGGGCCAGTTCTCGCTCGCGGTGCCGTCGCCGGGGTACTGGCCGTCGGCGACGACCGTGGACAGCATCGTGTCGAGCAGGAGCTCCTCGTCGTCGCCGAAGTCGAAGCCCGGGGCGGCGTAGAAGGCCCGCATGACGTTGCGCGGGCTGGCCTGCTCCTCGGTGCCGCGGTCCTTGGCGGCGAGCAGCCGCACGAAGTCGGGGTTGACCGCGCCGCCGCCGGAGCCGGCGAAGTCGGGGCTGGTCGGCGTGCCGTCCAGGTCGCGGGTGCCGCCGAAGCCGTACGGCGAGACCGGCGACTCCAGCACGAGCGCCTTGACCTTCTCGGGATGGTCGAGCAGCAGCTGCATCGCGACGCCGCCGCCCAGGGAGTGCCCCACGACCACGACCTGTCCCGATTGCTCGTACAGCTCGGACAGGATCGGGGCGATGTCGTCGGCGAAGTCGCGCACGCCGCGCGTGGCGTCGAGGGCGAGGGTGGGGCCGTCGCCGTACCCGCGCAGGTCCGGCGTGACCACCCGCCAGTCGGCGGGAAGATGACGCAGCAAAGGGGCCCAGAAGCCCGACGAGGAACAGTTGCCGTGGATGAGCAGTACCGGTGAAGTCGTGACGGACATCACCGCATGGTGGCACCGAGCGTGGGCCGGTCACATGTGGCCGGCCCACATACCTCTAGTGCAACACCGCCTCGTCGCGCCCATAGCGGGTGAGTGCCCAGATGACCGCCACATCGGCCGCGATGATCAGCATCGACCACAGCGGGTAATACGGCAGGAACACGAAGTTGGCCACCGCGCTCAGCGAGGCCAGCACGATTCCGAGCACCCTCCCCCACAGTTGCCCGGCCAGTACGGCACCCCCGCCGACCGCCACGACCACGCCGAGGGCGAGGTGGATCCACCCCCAGGTGACGACGCCGAAGCCGAAGAGGTAGTTGTCGGTCAGGACGTAGAAGGTCCGCTCGAAGATGGCGGTCAGGCCGACCACGGCCTGGAAGATGCCGATCACGATCATCATGCTGCCGCCGAAGACGGCGAAGCCGGTGACCCATCGGGACTGCCGCGGCAACGTCTCCATGGGCTCACGGTCTGCCGGGCCGGGGTGAACGCCCCTCACCCGGGCGTCAGGAAAGCAGGAGCTTGACGCTTCAAGTACGTGACCCTAGATTCACTTGAACCGTCAAGTATGAGAGGTACATCCATGAACATCGTGCTGTGGGTCCTGCAGATCCTCCTCGGCGCCGCGTTCCTCATGGCCGGTGTCATGAAGACGACTCAGCCCAAGGAGAAGCTCGCGGGCAACATGTCCTGGGTCAACCGCCGCTCGGCGGGGACCGTGAAGTTCATCGGCGCCACGGAGCTGCTCGGCGGCCTCGGGCTGATCCTGCCGTGGGCCACCGGCATCGCCCCGGTGCTGACCCCGCTGGCCGCCGTGGGCCTTGCGATCATCATGGTGCTGGCCATCGGCGACCACGTGCAGGCCAAGGAGTACAACGTGATCCTGGTCAACGTCATCATCGGCGCGCTCGCCGTGATCATCGCGGTCGGGCGATTCTAAAGGCACCATGGAGCACATGACCGACGAGCCACGATGGCTGGACGACGACGAGCGCCGCGCCTGGATGTCGCTGCTGGCCGTCGTGCTCGTGGGCTTCCCGCAACTGGAGCGCACCTTCCGCCCGCACGGCCTGGTCCACGTCGAGTACGGGCTGCTGGCCGCGCTGGGCAGCGCCGGCGAGGGGCTGCGCCTGTCCGACCTGGCCGGCCGGATGAACATGTCCCCGAGCCGGCTCAGTCACCGGATGCGCAAGCTGGTCGACCTCGGCTACGTCGAGATCACCGGCGACGCCTGCGACGGCCGGGTGAGCATCGCCCGGGTCACCGAGGCCGGCCGGGAGTTCGTCGAGTGGGCCGCCCCTGCCCACGTGGCCGACGTGCGCCGGCTGATCTTCGACCACCTCGACCCGGCCCAGACCGCGGCCCTGGCCGACGCGCTCGGCACGGTCGCGGAGAACCTCGGCGAATCCTGCCCCGGCTCCCCCGCCGCGCCGAAGGGACCATCCGTGCCCGGTGCCCGGCCCATGGGAATGCACGCCCGACAGGAATAGAGTGACCGCATGCGTGCCGTCGTGATCACCGGGGTATCCCGCGGCCTGGGCGCCGCCCTCTTCGACGTGTCCATTGCCCGTGGTGATCGGGTCCTGGCGATCGGCCGCCAGTTCTCAGCCGAACAGCAGCAGTTACGCGACGAGCGCCCCAGCGACGTCACGCTGTTCTCCACCGATCTCGCCGACGCCCACTGGCTGCCCGACTACGACACCGTGCGGTCGTTCCTGCGCGACGCCGACGAGGTGGTGCTGATCCACAACGCGGCCGTGGTCGAACCGATCGGCGCGGTGGGCCGGCTCACCACCGAGGCGATCACTCACGCGATCGCGGTCAACCTCACCGCGCCGGCCGTGCTGACCAACACGTTCCTGCGGGCCGCGCCCTCCGACGCCCGGGTGCGCCTGCTGTTCGTCTCATCGGGTGCGGCGCACCGGATCATCGACGGCTGGGCGCTGTACTGCACCACGAAGGCCGCTGGCGAGACCTTCTTCGAGGCCGTCGCCTCCCAGGTGCGCGACGATCCGCGCATCAGCGTGGCCAGCATCGACCCGGGCCAGATGGACACCGGGATGCAGCAGAACATCCGCCGGGCCGCGGGCTCCGGCGCCTTCTTCCCGGGCCAGCAGCGCTGGCTCGACGCGGCCGCCGAGGGCCGGCTGGTCGACCCGCTGGTCGTCGCCGAGCGCATCATCAAGGAGCACGCGTCATAGCCGAGACGCGCTAACCGAGGACTTCGCGGAGACGCCGCGCGAACGGCGCGGCGTCGCCGAAGCCGCCGTGCCCGCCTGGGAAGACCTCGGCCGCCTTCTCCAGCCGCGCCGCCAGCTCCAGCCCGGCCCGGTTCGGCGGCTCGCCCGTGCTGGCCGACCCGACCGCCGGCACCACGCGCACCGGGAGCGAGCGCAGCCCGTCGAGGTCGGGCACGTAGGCGGCGACCGGCGGGATCTCGGCGGCCACGAACGTCTCGAGGTTGCCGCCCATCCGGGCCGCGAACTCGGGCGACGGCGGGGCGCCCTGGGTGTTGTCGTCGCCGCGCATGCCCATGGCCGTGCCGAAGGTCTCCATCGCGGGGCCGACGCCGCCGTCGCGGTACGCCTCGGCCACCTCCCCCATCACGGCGCGCCAGTGCTCGAGGTCGGGCAGCAGCTCGAACACGGGCGGCTCGTGCGCGACCACGGTGCGCAGCATCTCCGGGTGGCGGGTGGCCAGCTCGAGCGCGATGGTCGCCCCGGAACTGTTGCCGAACACGTCGGCCGGCTCGTCCTCGGTCACGCCGACCGCGCCGAGGATGCGGTAGGCGTCGTCAGCCTGCTCCTCGACGATCAGCCGGGCCGGCGGCCCGGTGAGCGCGCTTCGCGAGTTGCCGCGCCGGTCGTAGGTGACCACGGTGCGCTCGGCGGCGAGGTGCTCGGCCAGGCCCGCGAAGCCCTCGGCGTCGTAGATGCCGCCGCAGATCAGCAGCAGGACGGGGCCGGAGCCGCGGACCTCGTAGTACAGGGTGGCGCCGGGGACGGACAGCTTCTCGGTCTGCACGGGATTCCTCCTCGGGATGGTGTACCCATCGGTCGGAACTGGACGCGGGCGCTCGACGACGAATCCTGGCCTACTCGTGAGTAATTTCCGGGTTTACACTCGCGCCATGACCGCCACGCGAACGCCCGGCGTCCCCGCCATCGACGAGGGCTCGCTGATCTCGACCAACCCCGCCACCGGCGAGGAGGTCGGCCGGTTCCCGGTCGCCTCCCCCGATTCTGTCACCGCGGCCGTGACCCGCGCGCGTGACACGGCCGCGTGGTGGGCCGGGCTCGGCTTCGACGGGCGCAGGCGCCGCCTGCTGGCGTTCCGCAGCGTGCTGACCAACCGCCTCGACGAGCTGGCCGCGCTCATGCACCGGGAGGGCGGCAAGCCACGGGCCGACGCGCTGGTCGAGGCGATCGCCGCGATCGACCACGTGGCCTGGGCCGCGCAGCACGCGCGCAAGGTGCTGGGCCGGCGGCGGGTGGGCAGCTCGATCCTGCTCAAGGAGCACGCGTCGTACCTGGAGTACCTGCCCTACGGGGTGATCGGCGTGATCGGGCCGTGGAACTACCCCATCCTCACCCCGATGGGCTCGATCGCCTACGCGCTGGCGGCGGGCAACGCGGTGGTGTTCAAGCCCAGCGAGTACACCCCGGCGGTCGGGCAGTGGTTCGTGGACCGCTTCGCCGAGGTCGTCCCCGAGCACCCGGTCCTGCAGATCGTGCACGGCCTCGGCGACGTGGGCGCCGCCCTGTGCCGCAGCGGCGTGGACAAGATCGCGTTCACCGGCTCGACCGCGACGGGCAAGAGGGTCATGGCGGCCGCCGCCGAGTCGCTCACCCCGGTCCTGCTGGAGTGCGGCGGCAAGGACGCGATGATCGTCGCCGCCGACGCCGACCTCGAAGCCGCCGCGGCCGCCTGCGTCTGGGGCGGCCTGACCAACGCCGGCCAGACCTGCGTGGGCATCGAGCGGGTGTACGTCGCCGACAAGGTCTTCGACGACTTCCTCAACCGCGTGGTGTCCCGGGCGGCCAAGCTCAGCGTCGGCGCCGAGGCCACCGACGACATCGGCCCGATCACCATGCCGTCGCAGATCGACATCATCCGCCGGCACATCGAGGACGCCCTGACCCGCGGCGGCCGGGCCGTGCTGGGCGGCGCCGAGGCGGTCCAGCCCCCGTTCGTCAGCCCGACCATCCTGGTCGACGTCCCGGAGGACTCGGCCGCGGTGCGGGAGGAGACCTTCGGCCCGACCCTGACCATCGCCCGGGTGCGCGACGCCGCGGAGGGCGTCCGCCTGGCCAACGCCACCGGCTACGGCCTGGGCGGCGCCATCTTCTCCCGCTCGCAGGGCCTGGACCTGGCCCGCCAGGTCCGCTCGGGCATGACCTCGATCAACTCGAGCCTGACCTTCGCCGGCATGCCGGCCCTGCCCTTCGGCGGCGTCGGCAACTCGGGCTTCGGCCGCATCCACGGCGCCGACGGCCTGCGCGAGTTCACCCGCCCGAAGGCGGTCGTGAAGCGCCGCGGCCCGACGATCCTGGCCGCGATGACCTTCGACCGCACCGAGAAGACGATGCAGCAGATCGTCCGCGTGGTGAAGCTCGTGCACGGACGCAGCAAGTAGAAACCCCCGCAAGGGCTCTCAGAAGAGCGTCAGCTCGTCGCGCTCGATGCCGCGCAGCGCGTTGTAGTCGAGGACCACGCAGCGGATGCCCCGGTCCTCGGCCAGCACGCGGGCCTGGGGCTTGATCTCCTGGGCGGCGAAGATGCCGGAGACGGGGGCCAGCAGCGGGTCGCGGCCGAGCAGCTCCAGGTAGCGGGTCAGCTGCTCGACGCCGTCGATCTCGCCGCGGCGCTTGATCTCGACGGCGACCGCGGCGCCGGCGCCGTCGCGGCACAGCAGGTCGACCGGGCCGATGGCGGTCATGTACTCGCGGCGGATCAGGGTGAAGCCCTCGCCCAGGGTCTGCGGGGCGGCGGCGAGCAGTTCCTGCAGGTGCGCCTCCACGCCGTCCTTGACCAGGCCCGGGTCGACGCCCAGCTCGTGCGACGTGTCGTGCAGGATCTCCTCGATCGTGATCCGCAGCTCCTCGCCGGACTTGTTGACCACGCGCCACTGGCCCTCGGCCTCTTCCAGGCGGCACGGCGGGCTCATCCAGTTCAGCGGCTTGTACGCCCGGTCGTCGGCGTGGATCGAGATCGAGCCGTCGGCCTTGACGAGCAGCAGGCGGGTCGCGGGCGGGAGGTGGGCCGTGAGCCGGCCGATGTAATCGACCGAGCACTTGGCGATGACGAGGCGCACGGCCGACAGCCTAACCTGTGCGACTGGCACCCCGATGTCATGCTGAGGGGGTGTTGGAGTCATTGACGGGCCTCGGGCTGGCCACATCGGCCGGGCTCAACGCCTATATCCCGCTGCTGGCGATCGGGGTGCTGGCGCGGTATACAGACCTCATCACCCTGCCGTCGAACTGGGCCTGGATGGACAACGGCTGGACGCTGACGATCGTCGCGGTCCTGCTGGCCATCGAGTTCGTCGCCGACAAGGTCCCGATGGTCGACCACGTCAACGACATCCTGCAGACCTTCGTCCGGCCGACCGCGGGCGGGCTCGCCTTCGGGGCCGCGTCCAGCTCGCAGACGGTGACGGTGAGCGATCCCGGGTCGTTCTTCAGCGGCCATCAGTGGGTGCCGATCGTGGCCGGCGGGCTGATATCGCTCGTGGTGCACGGCATGAAGGCGGCCACCCGGCCCGTGGTCAACGCCACCACGGTCGGCTTCGGCGCGCCGATCGTGAGCACGATCGAGGACGTCCTGAGCGTGGCACTGTCGTTGGTGGCGATCGTGCTGCCGGTCGTCGTGCTGCTGTTCCTGGTGCTGATCTTCCTGAGCTTCGGCTGGCTCATGCGCCGGCGCAAGCGGCGCAAGGACGAGAAGGCCGCGGCGCAGTGGGCCGCGGCCCAGGGCTGGAGACCGAGCTAACCGGCCAGGTGGTGCGCCTCGCGGACGACGGTGACCAGCTCGTTCACCACGTCGGTGATGGCGAAGTCCTTCGGCGTGAAGACGCGGGCCACGCCCGACTCGCGCAGGACGGCGGCATCGCCGGGCGGGATGATGCCGCCCACCACGACCGGCAGGTCGGCCAGGCCCTCGGCGCGCAGGCCCTCCAGCACCGACGCCACGGCGGCCAGGTGGGCACCGGAGAGCACCGAGAGCCCGACCAGGTCGACGTCCTCCTCCACGGCGGCCGCCACGATCTGCGCCGGGGTGAGCCGGATGCCCTGGTAGACGACCTCGAAGCCGGCGTCGCGGGCGCGCACGGCGATCTGCTCGGCGCCGTTGGAGTGCCCGTCCAGGCCGGGCTTGCCCACCAGCATCCGCAGCCGGCCGGTGCCGAGGTCGCCGGCGGTGCGCCGGACCCGCTCGCGGACCCGCTCCAGGTCGCCGGCCGCGGCCGGCACCGCGGCGGCCAGGCCGGTCGGCGCGCGGTACTCCCCGAACACCTCCCGCAGCGCCCCGGCCCACTCCCCCGTGGTCACGCCGGCCCGCACGCACTCCAGGGTCGCGGCCATGAGGTTGCCCGGGCCCTGGGCCGCCTCGCGCAGCGCGGCCAGCGCGCCGGCAACGTCGCCCCGCCCGGCCCGCCAGCGCCGGACCGACTCGACCGCGGCCTGCTCGACCGCCGGGTCGATCCGCTCGATCGCGGCGGCGCCGGCCGCCGTGAGCGGCGACGGCTCGGTCTCGGTGAACCTGTTCACGCCGACCACCACGTCGTCGCCGCGCTCCATCCGGGCCCGGCGCTCGGCCAGCGAGCCGACGAGGGCGCTCTTGAGGTAGCCGGACTCGACGGCGGCCACCACGCCGCCCATCTCCAGCACCCGCCCGAGCTCCTCGGTGGCGCCGGTCACGATGCCGTCGACCAGCTCGGTCATGACCTTCGAGCCCTCGAAGAGGTCCGGGTACTCCAGCAGGTCCGACTCGAACGCGAGCACCTGCTGCATGCGCAGCGACCACTGCTGGTCCCACGGCCGCGGCAGCCCGAGCGCCTCGTTCCAGGCCGGCAGCTGCACGGCCCGGGCCCGCGCGTCGCGCGACAGCGTCACGCCGAGCATCTCCAGCACGATGCGCTGCACGTTGTTCTCGGGCTGGGCCTCGGTGAGGCCGAGCGAGTTGACCTGCACCCCGTAGCGGAACCGGCGGGCCGCCGGGTCGCGCACGCCGTAGCGCTGCAGGGTGAGCCGGTCCCACATCGCCGTGAACGCGCGCATCTTCGCGGTCTCCTCGACGAAGCGCACCGAGGCGTTGACGAAGAAGGAGATCCGCGCCACCACGGCGGCGAACCGCCCGGGCGGCACCTGGCCCGAGTCGCGCACCGCGTCGAGCACGGCGATCGCGGTGGCCAGCGCGAACGCGACCTCCTGGACCGGCGTCGCGCCCGCCTCCTGCAGGTGGTACGAGCAGATGTTGACCGGGTTCCACTTCGGGCAGTTGGCCACGGTCCAGGCGATGGTGTCCGTGGTCAGGCGCAGCGACGGGCCGGGCGGGAAGATGTGGGTGCCCCGGGACAGGTACTCCTTGACGATGTCGTTCTGCGTGGTGCCGGCCAGCCGTTCCAGCGCCACGCCCTGCTCCTGGGCGCACGTGACGTACAACCCGAGCAGCCACATCGCCGTGGCGTTGATCGTCATCGAGGTGTTGGCCCGGTCGAGGTCGATGCCGTCGAACAGGGTGCGCATGTCCCCGAGGTGAGCCACCGGCACGCCGACCCGCCCGACCTCGCCCTTGGCCAGTTCGGCGTCCGGGTCGTAGCCGGTCTGCGTGGGCAGGTCGAAGGCGACCGACAGCCCCGTCTGGCCCTTGGCCAGGTTGCGGCGGAAGAGCGCGTTGGACGCGGCGGCCGACGAGTGGCCGGCGTAGGTGCGCATGACCCAGGGACGATCCCGCTCGGGAAGCCTCATGCGAAAACCCTACTGAACGGTAATTAGTGGTAGGCGGTGAAAGTTGTCACCGGTTCTATAGTGGGCGCCGTGACGGATGCGATCACGGTGCGCGGCCTCCACAAGGCGTACGGCAAGCATGTCGCCGTCGACGGCGTGGACCTCGACGTGCGCGCCGGCGAGATCTTTGCGCTCCTGGGACCCAACGGCGCCGGCAAGACGACCACGGTGGAGATCCTCGAGGGCTTCCGCAAGCGCTCGTCCGGCGAGGTCACGGTGCTCGGCATCGACCCGCAGGCGGCCGGCTCGGACTGGCGGTCCCGGGTCGGCGTGGTGCTGCAGAGCACCGGCGAGTTCGACGACCTGACCGCCCGCGAGGTGCTGCAGCACTTCGCCGCCTACTACCCGTCCGCGGCCGACCCCGTCGAGATCATCGCCCGGGTCGGCCTGGCCGAGCACCAGGACCGGCGCACCCGGCGCCTCTCCGGCGGCCAGAAGCGCCGCCTCGACGTGGCCCTGGGCATCATCGGCCGCCCCGAGCTGCTGTTCCTGGACGAGCCGACGACCGGGTTCGACCCCGAGGCCCGCCGCGAGTTCTGGGGCCTGATCCGCCAGCTCACCGCGGCCGGCACCACGATCCTGCTCACCACGCACTACCTGGAGGAGGCCGAGGCGCTGGCCGACCGGGTGGGGGTGCTGGCCGGCGGCCGGCTCATCGCCGTGGACACCCCCGACCGGCTCGGCGGGCGCGGCGAGGGCGAGGCCACCGTCTCCTGGCTCGGCCCCGACGGCCCGGCCAGTGAGCGCACGGCCGCCCCGACCGTGCTCGTGGCCCGCCTCGCCGAGCAGTTCGGCGGCGAGATCCCCGGCCTCACCGTGAGCCGGCCCAGCCTCGAGGATGTGTACCTGCGGATGATTGGCGCCGGCGCATGAACACCCTGCGGCTCGGACTCCTGCGCGGCGGCCTGGAGATCAAGCAGTTCCTGCGCAGCCGCGAGTCGGTGGTCTTCACCCTCGCCTTCCCGCTCATCCTGCTGGTCGTCTTCGGCTCCGTCTTCGGCGGCGAGATCGTGCCCGGGGTGACCTTCACGCAGTACTTCGCGGCCGGCATGATCGCCGCCGGCCTGCTCTCCACCGGCTTCCAGGCCCTGGCCATCCAGATCCCGATGGAGCGCGAGAAGGGCATCCTCAAGCGGCTGCGCGGCACCCCGATGCCCCGCGCGGCGTACTTCATCGGCAAGGTCGTCATGGTCCTGGCCATCGGCCTCGTGGAAACCGTGCTGCTGGTCACGGTGGCCGCGCTCTTCTTCGGCGTGAAACTACCCTCGGCCCCCGGCCGCTGGCTGACCTTCGGCTGGGTGGCGCTGCTGGGCATCGCCGCCTGCACGCTGTGCGGGATCGCCTTCTCGTCGCTGGCCCGCTCCGGCCGCAGCGGCCCGGCCGTGGTGACCCCGGTGGCCATCGTGCTGCAGTTCATCTCGGGCGTGTTCTTCCAGTACTCGGAACTGCCGTCATGGATGCGGGGGATCGCCTCGGTCTTCCCGCTGAAGTGGATGACCCAGGGCATGCGCTCGGTCTTCCTGCCGGACTCGTTCGCGCCCCAGGAGACCGCGCACGCCTGGCAGCACGGCACGATCGCGCTGGTCCTGGGCGGCTGGATCGCCCTCGCCCTGGTCCTGTGCCTGCTCACGTTCCGCTGGACCGACCGGGACTAGTTGCTTTTTTAGGACTCAGGTCCGCGCAACCAGGGGCCGTTGCTCCCGTCAGAGACCGGTCGGCCCTGGGGGGCCTCCCTGCCAGCTCCGTCGTGCCAAGATCCTCAGGCGTCGAGGATCACGGCCGATCAGGTTTGGGTGACGGGTCGGCTACGAAGAGCGGTCCGCCAGGTCGGCGCGACCTCCGTCCTGGCGATCGCCGCGGTGCTCGTCCTCGGCCTCGGGGCCTCCTGGCAGGCCGCCTCGGTCATCCGCCACGGCCAGCACGAACGGGCCCAGGCCGTCCTGGACCGGGCCGCCAGCCTGTCCGAGGCCGCCGTCGGCGACGAGATCCACCGCTACCTCGACACCCTGCGCACCGTCGCCGCCGCCGTCGGCTCGCACGACGAGCTCACCGCCGGCGACTTCGCCGCCATCACCGCGCCCCTGCGCCAGGCCGGCCTGGTCGGCGCCACGTCGCTGGTGTTCCTGGTCGCGGCCGATGACGGGCAGCTCCCGGCGGTCCAGCAGTACTGGCGCGAGCGTGGCCTGACCGGCCTCGAGCTGCGCCCCGACGCCCCCGGCCGCGAGCACCTGTTCACGATCTTCACCCGGACCCTGGACCCCGGCTCGCCGCTGGCCGCCGGCACCGACCTGTCCCAGCTCGCCGAGCCGACCGCGGCGATGTACGAGGCGCGGCGCTCCCGGCAGCCGGCGGTCTCCGACACGTACGTGCTGCTGCGCGACCGCAGCCTGTCCCCGCAGGCCCAGCAGCTGTCGTTCCTGCTGGCCGCGCCCGCCTACGGCGACCCCGCCGCGGACGGGCAGCAGCAGTTCAAGGGCTGGGTGGTGCTCGGCCTGCGCGGCCAGGACTTCGTCGGCGGGGTGCTCAGCCGGGCCACCCAGGGCCAGGCCGGCGCCGAGCTGTGGGCGCAGAACGGCAGCGGCCAGGCGGCCCGGGTGGCCGCCCTGCGCCAGCCCGGCGAGCCCGACCTGCACCGCGACGTGCAGGTCACCATCGCCAACCGGCAGTGGCGGCTGGCCATCTCGGCCGACTCCGCCCGCCTCGGCGGCTCGGCCCCGCAGCTGCCGCTGCTGGTCGGGCTCGGCGGCACCGCCCTCACGCTGCTGGTGTGCGGGATGCTGTGGGCGCTGGCCGGCGGGCGGGGGCGGGCCGAGGCCCGGGTGGTGGCCGCCACCGCCGGGCTGCGCCAGGCCGAGCGCGAGGCCAGCCGCCAGGTCGCGCTGCTCAACGGCATCCTGGACCGGATCAGCGACGGCGTCGGCGTGGTCGACGAGACCGGCGCGTTCCTGGTGCACAACCCGGCGGCCAAGCAGATGCTCGGCCGCACGCTGGACGCCGACGGCTCGGAGCACTGGCAGGAGCACTACGGCATGTTCCGGCCCGACGGCACCACCCCGTTCCCGACCGAGGACATGCCGCTGGTGCGCGCCCTGGCCGGCGAGTCGACCGACCGGGTCGAGATGATCATCCGCAACTCGGACCGCCCCGAGGGCCTCCTGCTGTCGGTGAGCGGCCGCCCGCTGGAGGCCGACGGCCGGCGCGGCGCGATCGCCGTGTTCCACGACATCACCGAGGCCCGCGAGCGCGAGGCCGACCTCACCGCGTTCGCCGGCATCGTCGCGCACGACCTGAAGAACCCGCTGACGGTCATCGGCGCGCACGCCGAGATGGCCCGCGACGCGCTGCCGGACCGCCCGGAGCAGGCGGCGGAGAGCCTCGATCGGGTCGGCGCCGGCGTGGTGCGGATGCGCCGGCTCATCGACGACCTGCTGGCCTACGTCACCGCCCGCGACGCCGCCTTGAAGACCTGCGAGGTCGACCTGGCCGCGCTGGTCGCCGACGTCGTGGGCGAGCGGGTCAACCACCTGCGGACCCCGCCGGACGTGTACGTGGGCGCCCTCCCCCGGGTGCTCGCCGACCCGGCCATGCTGCGGCACGTGCTGGACAACCTGCTCGGCAACGCGCTGAAGTACGTCCACCCCGGCCGCGTCCCGAAGGTCGACATCAGCGCCGGCCCCGTCGGCGAGGAGTGGGTCCGCGTCGAGGTCGCCGACCGCGGGATCGGCATCCCCGAGGAGGACAAGCCGCACGTGTTCGAGTCGTTCCACCGGGCGCATGCCGGGCAGTCCTACGGCGGCACGGGCCTCGGCCTGGCCATCTGCCGCCGGATCGTGGACCGCCACGGGGGCAGCATCGCGGTGACCGACAACCCGGGCGGCGGCAGCCGGTTCAGCTTCACCGTCCCCGCCGCCCCGGCCCTCACCCCCGCGGCCCCGCATCACGAGTACGTGTAGAAGCCCTTCCCGGTCTTCCGGCCCAGGTCCCCGGCCACGACCATGCGGGCCAGCAGCTCCGGCGGGAAGAACTTCGCGTCGTCGGTGTCGGTGTGGATGTTCTTGGCCGCGTGGTAGAGCACGTCCACCCCGGTCAGGTCGGTCGTGGCCAGCGGCCCCATCGCGTGACCGAACCCGAGCTTGCAGGCCAGGTCGAGGTCCTCGGCGCTCACCACGCCGCTCTCCACCAGCTTGACCGCCTCGACGATCAGCGCGGCGATGAGCCGGGTGGTGACGAACCCGGCGACGTCGCGGTTGACCACGATGCAGGTCTTGCCGATCTCCTCGGCGAACGCCCGCACGGTGGCCAGCGCGGCGTCGCTCGTCTTGTACCCGCGCACCAGCTCGCACAGCTTCATGACCGGCACCGGCGAGAAGAAGTGGGTCCCCACGACCTGCTCGGGCCGCTCGGTCGCGGTCGCGATCTGGGTCACCGGGATCGCCGAGGTGTTGGTCGCCAGCACCGCGTCGGCCTTGCAGATCTTGTCCAGCGCCCGGAATACCTCGTGCTTGACGTCGAGCCGCTCGAACACCGCCTCGACGACGATGTCGGCCTCCGCCGCCGCGTCGAGGTCGGTGGTCGGGTGGATGCGCCCGAGCGTCGCCTCCACGTCCTCGGCCGCGATGGCCCCCTTGCTCGCGAACTTCTCGAGACTGGCCCGGATGCCGGCCAGGCCCCGCCCGGTGGCCTCGTCGTTCAGGTCCCGCAGCGTCACCTCCCACCCGGCCTGCGCGGCGACCTGGGCGATGCCCGCCCCCATGAGCCCCGCTCCGATGACCGCAAGACGACCCGCCATAGCTGCTTCCCTTCCACGCCGTCGTGAATGCTGTTGACCATATCCGCCTCCGCCGCGTGATCATGCGGTGGCAGACTGTCATCGTGCCCCTCATGTACCTCGCGGGATGGGCCGCCTCGGCCGGAGTGCTCGCCGCGCTGCTGCTCATCATCCGCCTGTTGAAGTACGGCAGCCCGCTCCCGCCCCGGAGCCCATCGGCGGCCGACTACGGCCTGCTGCGCTCGGTCTCGAGCGTCGGCGACCTGGCCTTCGCCCGCGAGGTCCGCGAACGCCTGCGCAGCAACGGCGTCCGCGCCACGCTGGCCACCGGGCCGGACGGCATGGTGCGAATCCTGGTCTTCGCCGACGAGCTGGACCGCGCCCGCCGCCTGATCAACTCCTGACCCGCCCTACCCACAGATCGGGTCATGTACGAAAAGTCGGGCGCTGCGCGCCACGACTTTCGGAGGCGCACCTGATGATCCTCGGCCCCGGCTACACCTCACCCACCGTCACCCAGCGCCGGCAGACGGCCGCCCAACTCCAACGGCGGGGCGGGGTGGACGTCAACGTCTCCTCCCTGACCATCGTCTCCGTCCCCACCGGCCCGGACGGCGGGTTGGCCGCCAGCCGGGTCACCCTTCACCCCCGGCATGCTCCTGACCGCGCTGCGCCGCGAAACGACCGCGGTCGCCGCCCACACCGGCCGCGGGCCTGGGCCGGGGCTGGTGCGGGCCGGGACCCGGCGCACTGCATGGACCCAGCACTGCCTCTGCGGCCAGCGGGTCCCGAAGGACTTGGCCGACCGCCGCCACCACTGCCCCGGCTGCGGGCTGACCGGGGACCGCGACCTCGTCGCCGCCCTCATCGGCGCGCACACCGTGCTCACCGGCCCCACCCAGCCCGGCACCACAACCGGACTTCGACACAGACCTTAGAAGTCGAACTGATCCGGCGGGGCCGCCGAGCGCTCCACCTCGACGCCCAGCGCGCGCAGGTCCGACTCGAAGCTCGGGTACCCCCGGTCGATGTGGTGCACGTGGCGGATCTCGGTGACGCCGTCCGCGCACAGCCCCGCGATGGCCAGCCCCGCCCCCGCGCGGATGTCCGTCGCCGTCACCGGGGCGCCCGAGAGCCGGTCCTTGCCGCGCACCACGGCGTGGTGGCCGTCGGTGCGGATGTCGGCGCCCAGCCGGGACATCTCGTTGAGGAACATGAACCGGCCGTCGAAGATGTTCTCCGTCACCAGCGAGGAGCCCTCGCTCACCGCGGCCAGGCCGACCGCCACCGGCAGCAGGTCGGTGGCGAAGCCCGGGAAGGGCAGGGTGACCACGTCGACGGCCTTCGGGCGGGTCGGCATCACCACGCGGAAGGAGTCCGGGGCGGTGGTCACGTCGCCGCCGGCGGTCGCCACCTTGTCGAGGGCGATCTCCAGGAACGCCGGGTCGATGCCGTGGACCGTCACGTCGCCGCGGGTCATGGCGGCGGCGAAGGCCCAGGTGCCGGCCACGATGCGGTCGCCCACCGTGCGGTGCTCGACCGGGCGCAGCTCCGGCACGCCCTGGATGACCAGGCGGGAGGAGCCGGCGCCCTGGATGTCGGCGCCCATGTCGGTGAGCATGCGGCAGATGTCGACGATCTCGGGCTCGCGGGCCGCGTTGTCGATCTCGGTGCGGCCGTTGGCCAGGACGGCGGCCATGAGGAGGTTCTCGGTGGCGCCGACGCTGGGGAAGTCCAGCCAGATCGTGGCGCCGTGCAGCTTCGGGGCGGTGGCGATCACGAAGCCGTGCTCGCCGGAGATGTCGGCGCCCATCCGGCGCAGACCCTCGACGTGCATGTCCAGGCCGCGGGAGCCGATCGCGTCGCCGCCCGGGTGGGCGACGCGCACGTGACCGCGGCGGGCCAGCAGCGGGCCCAGCACGCAGATCGAGGCGCGCAGCCGGCGCACCAGGTCGTAGTCGGCCTCGGTGCCGAGCTCGTCGGGCACGTCGATGACCACGCGGTCCGCGTCCTGCTCGACGCCGCAGCCCAGGCGGCGCAGCACCTCCGCCATGATGGCGATGTCGGTGATGCGCGGAACGTTGGTCAGCACGGTGCGCCCGTTGGCCAGCAGCGCCGCCGCCATCAGCTTCAGGGCCGAGTTCTTGGCGCCGACCACCGACACGTCGCCGGCCAGCCGGGCCCCGCCCACAACACGGATCACGTCCACGTCCGTCATCGTAGGGGGGTTCCGTACCGTGAAGACCATGGCCATTCACCTCACGCGTATCTACACGAAGACCGGCGACACCGGCACGACAGGACTGGGGGACTTCACGCGGGTGTCCAAGACGGATCCGCGGATCGTCGCGTACGCCGACGTCGACGAGGCCAACGCCGCGATCGGCGTCGCGCTGGCGCTGGGTGCGCTGGACGAGCAGGTCGCGGCGGTCCTGCGAGCCGTCCAGAACGATCTGTTCGACGTCGGCGCGGACCTGTGCAACCCGATCGTCGCCGAGCCGGCCACCCCGCCGCTGCGGGTCACCGCCGGCCAGGTCGAGCGGTTGGAAGGCTGGTGTGACGAGTTCAACGAGACGCTGCCAAAGCTGGACTCCTTCATCCTGCCCGGCGGTACCCCCGGCGCGGCACTCCTACACGTGGCCCGCACGGTCACTCGCCGGGCGGAGCGCAGCGCCTGGGCGTTGTGGGAGGCCGACGCGGCGCGCACCAACGAGGTGGCGCTGCAGTACCTGAACCGGCTCTCCGATTTGCTCTTCATCCTGTGCCGCGTGGCCAACCCCGGCGGCGACGTGAAGTGGGTGCCAGGAGGTCAGCCCGCCTTGTAGCGGTACGGGCGCGTCTCGGGGGTCGACTCCCCCGGCGGCGCCGCCTCCACCCAGGACAGGAAGCCGGTCAGCGCCCGCTCGGCCATCGCGATCTCGACGGGCGCCTGCCGGCTGACGCACCGCACGATCACCCAGTCCGGCGGCAGCACCAGCAGCTCCGCGGCGTCGGGCGTGCGGCGGCGATCAACGGCGAGCCCGCGGCGCGACAGGACGCGACGCGGGCCCGGCCAGAAGCTGAAGATGCGATACCACCGCAGGTCGTCCCCGGCGAACCGGGCGAGGCCGGCGGACCAGCCGCGACCCGGGAGGATGGTGCTCAGGCGGACGCCGAGCTCGATCGTGCCACCCTGCCGGGCGATGATGATGCGGCGCAGGAACAGCACCGCGAGCGCGAAGAGCAGGATCAGGACGCCGATGCCGATACCCTCGACGATCCTCACCCTCGCCGCCCGGTCGTCAGTGCTTGACTGCGTTGGTGGACGCGGGGACGCAGCTCTCGGCGAGGATCGTCACGTCGGTGCCGGTGACGGAGATGAACCCGCCGGCCACGTCGTAGGCGAGTTCCTGACCGCCCTGCTTGATGCGCACCTGGCCCTCCTCGGCCAGCTGCCCGAGCAGCGGCTCGTGGCCGTACAGGACGCCGAGCTCACCCTCG
Source organism: Dactylosporangium sp. NPDC051485 (assembly GCF_040682015.1). Classification (NCBI taxonomy): domain Bacteria; kingdom Bacillati; phylum Actinomycetota; class Actinomycetes; order Micromonosporales; family Micromonosporaceae; genus Dactylosporangium; species Dactylosporangium sp. NPDC051485. The sequence goes on along the minus strand of NZ_JBFAZW010000025.1, from coordinate 79,666 downwards.
GTGGTGCGCGCGACGAGCATGTCCGCGTCGCCGGACCAGACTTTCTCCTCGACGGCTACGAGCTCAACATGCAGCTGCCTCGCCACGCTAGTAACTCCTCGTGTGCGCGATTCGGTTTGGCCGAGTCTAGTCAATGATCCGCCGCGCCGAGCAGTGGGCCTCACCACGTTGGCACACATGGGGAGCGGCCTCGGCGGCGGCGCGTACGGATCGGAACGTTGAACACTTCAGAGCGTGACGCACGTCACCGCCCATCAAAGTGTCTTTGCCGAAAATTTCCGGCGATCGAAACAACAAGAAGGCGCGCCGCTCGGGTGAGTGACGCGCCTTCCCGACGTACTGCGAAAAATCAGTCGTTCAGAAGCTTGTGCGCGTTGCGCTCGAGGTCCTCGAGGCCGCCACACATGAAGAAGGCCTGCTCGGGGAAGTGGTCGTACTCGCCCTCGCTGATCTTCTTGAACGACTCGATCGTCTCCTTCAGCGGAACGGTCGAGCCGGCCACGCCGGTGAACTGCTCGGCGGCGTAGGTGTTCTGCGACAGGAAGCGCTCGATGCGCCGGGCCCGGCCGACCGTCACCTTGTCCTCTTCGGACAGCTCGTCCATACCGAGGATGGCGATGATGTCCTGCAGGTCCTTGTACTTCTGCAGGATCCGCTGCACCTCGCGGGCGACCCCGTAGTGCTCAGCGCCGACGAACTCCGGCGCGAGAATGCGCGAGGAGGACGCCAGCGGGTCCACGGCCGGGTAGATGCCCTTGTCCGAGATCGACCGCTCAAGGTTGGTCGTCGCGTCCAGGTGGGCGAACGTGGTGGCCGGCGCCGGGTCGGTGTAGTCGTCGGCGGGCACGTAGATCGCCTGGAGCGAGGTGATGGCCTTGCCCCGCACGGAGGTGATGCGCTCCTGCAGCTGACCCATCTCGTCGGCCAGGGTCGGCTGGTAACCAACGGCCGAGGGCATGCGGCCCAGCAGCGTGGAGACCTCGGAGCCGGCCTGGGTGAACCGGAAGATGTTGTCGATGAAGAGCAGCACCTCCTGGTTCTGCACGTCACGGAAGTACTCCGCCATGGTCAGCGCGGCCAGCGCGACCCGCAGACGGGTGCCCGGGGGCTCGTCCATCTGACCGAAGACCAGGGCGGTCTTGTCCAGGACGTTGCCCTCGGCCATCTCCAGGATGAGGTCGTTGCCCTCACGGGTGCGCTCACCCACGCCGGCGAACACCGAGGTACCGCCGAAGTTGCGGGCGACACGGATGATCATCTCCTGGATGAGCACCGTCTTGCCCACGCCGGCGCCGCCGAACAGGCCGATCTTGCCACCGCGCACGTACGGCGCGAGCAGGTCGAGCACCTTGATGCCGGTCTCCAGCATCTCGGTCTTGGGCTCCAGCTCGGCGAACGCGGGCGCCGGGCGGTGGATCTCCCAGCGCTCGTTGATCTCCAGCTTCGAGGCGTCGGCGTTGAGCACGTCGCCCAGGGCGTTGAACACGTGGCCCTTGGTCACGTCGCCGACGGGCACCGAGATGCCCGCGCCGGTGTCGTGCACCGAGGTGCCGCGGACCAGGCCGTCGGTCGGCTGCATGGAGATCGCGCGCACCATGTTGTCGCCGAGGTGCTGCGCGACCTCGAGCGTCAGCGTCTTGGTGCCCTCGGAGAGGGTCACCTCGACGTGCAGCGCGTTGTAGATGTCGGGCATGGCGTCACGCGGGAACTCGGCGTCGACGACCGGGCCGATGACCCGGACCACGCGGCCGACCGCGGTCTTCGTGTCTGCTGGTGCAGTCATCACACATCACTTCCCGCCGCCGCCAGCGCGTTGGCGCCGCCGACGATCTCACTGATTTCCTGGGTGATCGCCGCCTGCCGCGCGGAGTTCATCTCGCGCGTGTACCGCTTGAGCAGATCGTCGGCGTTGTCGGAGGCGCTCTTCATCGCGCGCCGGCGCGCGGCCGACTCACTGGCCGCGGAGTCCAGCAACGCCGCGAAGATGCGCGTGTTGATGTACTTCGGCAGCAGCGCCTCGAGCAGCGCCTCGGCCTCCGGCTCGAACTCGTAGGCCGGCAGCGGCCCGCTCACTTCCTGCTCCTCGACCTCCATCGGCGCGACGATCCGCGCGACGGGGCTCTGGGTCATCAGGGAGCGGAACTGCGTGTGGACCATGTAGAGCTCGTCGATGCCGAGCACGCCATCGGGGCCCGGACCGTCGGCCGAGTCGTCGGCGCCGTTGACGAAGGCCTGGATGAGCGTCTCGCCGATCTCGGCCGCGTTGTCGTACCGCGGCTGCTCGGAGAAGCCCGTCCAGCTCCCGGCGATCTCGCGCCCGCGGAAGCGGTAGTAGGCCACGCCCTTACGCCCGGAGATGTACAGCGCCACCTGCTTGCCGTCCTGGCGCAGCCGGGAGATCAGCTGCTCCGCGGTGCGGATCGCGTTGGCGTTGTACCCGCCGCACAGGCCGCGGTCGCTGGTGACCAGCAGCACGCCGGCCCGGCGGACCGGGGTGCGCGGCACCAGCAGCGGGTGGTCGACGTTCGCGTTGCTCGCCAGTGCCGTCAGCACGCCCGTGATCGCCTCGGCGTACGGCAGCGAAGCGGCAACCCGCTCCTGCGCCTTGCCGATGCGGCTCGTGGCGACGAGCTCCTGCGCCTTGGTGATCTTCTTGGTCGACTTGACCGTGCGGATCCTGCGGCGCAGTGCCTGTACCTGACCGGCCATGCGTCAGCCCGACTTCCGGACCTGGCGGGTGACGGTCTCGCGGCTCTGCTCGCCCTGCAGCGCCTTGGCCGGCGCCTCGTTGACGTGCAGGTCGTCGGCCTTGGCCGAGAAGCTCTGCTTGAAGTTCTTGACCGCCTCGGTCAGCCCGGCGACGGTGTCGTCCTCGAGCAGCCGGGTCTCGGCGATCGTGATCAGCAGCTCCTTGCGGTTGGACCGCAGGTACTGCAGGAACTCCGACTCGAACCGCCGGACGTCGCTCACCGGGATGTCGTCGAGCTGGCCCGTGGTGCCGGCCCAGATCGTGACGACCTCCTCCTCGACCGAGAACGGCGAGTACTGCGGCTGCTTGAGCAGCTCGACCAGGCGGGCGCCCTTCTCCAGCTGCGCGCGGGAGGCCTTGTCCAGGTCGGAGGCGAAGGCGGAGAACGCCTCCAGCTCGCGATACTGGGCCAGGTCCAGCCGCAGGCGGCCGGCGACCGAGCGCATGGCCTTGACCTGGGCCGAACCGCCGACCCGCGACACCGAGGTGCCGACGTTGATGGCCGGGCGGACGCCCTGGTTGAACAGGTCCGACTCCAGGAAGATCTGGCCGTCGGTGATGGAGATGACGTTCGTCGGGATGTACGCCGAGATGTCGTTCGCCTTGGTCTCGATGATCGGCAGGCCGGTCATCGAGCCGCCGCCGAGCTCGTCGGAGAGCTTGGCGCAGCGCTCCAGCAGCCGCGAGTGCAAGTAGAAGACGTCGCCCGGGTAGGCCTCGCGGCCCGGCGGGCGGCGCAGCAGCAGCGACACGGCGCGGTACGCCTCGGCCTGCTTGGTCAGGTCGTCGAAGACGATCAGGACGTGCTTGCCGCCGTACATCCAGTGCTGGCCGATGGCCGAGCCGGCGTAGGGGGCGAGGTACTTGAAGCCGGCCGGGTCGGACGCCGGGGAGGCGACGATGGTGGTGTACTCCATCGCGCCCTGCTCCTCCAGGATGCCGCGGGTGGCGGCGATCGTGGAGGCCTTCTGACCGATGGCCACGTAGATGCAGCGGACCTGCTTCTTCGGGTCGCCGGACTTCCAGTTGTCGCGCTGGTTGATGATCGTGTCGAGCGCAACCGTGGTCTTACCGGTCTTGCGGTCGCCGATGATCAGCTGGCGCTGGCCGCGGCCGATGGCGGTCATGGCGTCGATCGCCTTGATGCCGGTCTGCAGCGGCTCCTTGACGGGCTGGCGGGCCATGACGTTCGGCGCCTGCAGCTCGAGTTCGCGGAAGCCCTCGTTCGGGATGTCGCCGCGGTCGTCGATCGGCTCGCCGAGCGGGTTGACCACGCGGCCCAGGAAGGCGTCGCCGACCGGGACCGAGAGCACACGGCCGGTCCGCTTGACCTGCTGGCCCTCCTCGATGCCCTCGAAGTTGCCGAGGACGACGACGCCGATCTCGCGGACGTCGAGGTTGAGCGAGACGCCGAGCGTGCCGTCCTCGAACTCGAGCAGTTCGTTGGCCATCGTCGAGGGCAGGCCCTCGACCTGGGCGATACCGTCGCCGGCGTACGAGACGACGCCGACCTCCTCGCGGGAGATCTTTGAGTCAACGGACGAGACGTAGCGCTCGAGTGCGCCCCGAATGTCGTCCGAGGAGATGGTCAGCTCGGCCATCCTCAACCTTCTATCTGGAGTATCAAGCTTCGGGGTAATTACTTCGCGAGCGCCGTCTTCGCCTCGGCGAGGCGACGGGCGACCGTGCCGTCGTAAAGGTCGGCACCGACCTTGACTCGCACGCCACCGATGATGCGCGGATCGACGTCGACCTTCAGGGAGACATCTCGACCGTACAACTCGGCCAGACGTGCAGCCAGGCGCTGCTCCTCCGCGTCGCTCAGCGCGACGGCGGTGGTGACGTAGGCAACCGACCGGTCCCGCTTCGCCGCGGCCAGCTCGACCAGGCGGGTCAGCGAGCTGTCGAAGCCCCGGCCGCCGAAGCCGGCGGTCGCGAGCTGCGCGAGGCTGAGCGTCGCCGGCTTGACCTTGCCCTTGAGCAGGTCCCGGATCAGCTCGTTGCGGTCGGCCACGGCCGCGGTGGAGTCGCTCAGCGCACCGGACAGGCGGGGGTCGCCGGCCACGATCTGGCTGAACCGGAACAGCTCGTCCTCCACGTCGGCCAGTTCGCCGCCGCGGTCCGCCCCGGAGAGCAGCGCGTCCACGCCGAGCCGCTCCGCGCCGTCGAGCAGCGCGCCCGGCCCGGACCAGCGCCCGGCGACGAGCGCGGCCAGCAGGTCGACCGTCTCGGCGCGGACCTTGCCGGCGAGGATCGAGCGGATCAGCTCCGCCCGCTCGCCGGCCGGGCGAGCCGGGTCGGCCAGCGCCCGGCGCAGCCGGGGCTCGCGGCGCAGCAGGCCCGCCACCGCGAGGATCTCCTCCGCGACGGTGGCGATGCCCGCAACGTCAGCGCTCGCCGAGAACTCGGCGAGCTTGTCGGAAGCGGCCCCGTAGGCCTCGCGGTTGGTGGTGTCCATCAACGCCGCCCGCCGGCGCCGACACCGGCACCGCCGTCTTCGCCGATCTCCGCGAGGAACCGCTCGACCGTGCCACGGCGGCGGGCCTCCTCCTCGAGGGACTCCCCGACGATGCGGCCGGCCAGGTCCACGGCCAGCGAGCCGATCTCGGCCCGCAGCTGGCGGACGATGGTCTGCCGCTCGGTCTGCAGGGCGTCGCGCCCCGCGGCGATGATGCGGTCGCTCTCCTCGCGGGCCTTGGCGAGGATGTCCTCGCGGATGCCCGCGGCGTCGGCGCGCGCCTCGTCGCGGATGCGGGCCGCCTCGGTGCGCGCCTCGGCCAGCTGCTCCTTGTACTGCTGGAGCAGCTGGTTGGCCTCGGCCTGCGCCTCCTCGGCCCGCTTGATCCCGCCCTCGATCGCGTCCACGCGCGCCCGGAAGGTCTCCTCCATACGCGGGAAGACGAACTTCATGAGCACGAAGCAGAGGATCAGGAAGGCGATGCCGCCGACCACGATCTCCTGCCAGATCGGGATGATCGGGTTGTGCTCTTCAGCCAAGATGAGCATGGGAAACCTCCCGGCTTGTGTCGATCAGGAGGGAGGTCTACTTGCCGAACACGAAGCCGAAGGCGATACCCAGCAGGGCGAGCGCCTCGACCACGGCGAAGCCGAGGAACATGTACGTACGGGTCAGGCCGGCCGACTCGGGCTGACGGGCGGTCGCCTGGATGTAGGACGCGAAGACGATACCGACACCGATGCCGGGGCCGATGGCGGCGAGGCCGTAACCGACGGCGGCGAGGCTACCGGAGATACCTTCGGCGAGAGCCATGTGAATTTCCTCCTGAGATCTCGCGTGCCCGATGCACGCGGGACAACTGAAAAAGGTGGAGCAGTAACGCTTTCGAAGCTTCGAAGCGGGGGAGTGGGGCGGCGGCTCAGTGCTCCTCGGCCAGCGTGCCGGCGAGGTAGTTGGCCGTCAGGAGCGTGAAGACGTAGGCCTGCAGGGCGGCGATCAGCAGCTCGAAGAACGTGAGCATGATCGTCATCGCCCAGGAGACGACGGAGATCGGCTTCAGGAACAGGCTCTCGGCGTTGAGCAGCGCGAAGCCGCCCAGGGTGAACACCAGCAGCAGCATGTGCCCGGCGAACATGTTGGCGAAGAGCCGCAGCGCCAGCGTGACCGGCTGCAGGATGAACGTCTGCAGGGCCTCGATCGGCAGCAGCAGCGGCTGCATGAACCAGGGGGCCGGCAGCACCGCGGCGTGCTTGAGGTAGCCGAGGAAGCCGTGCTTCTTGAAGCCCTGGTACAGGTACAGGAAGTAGGTGCAGAGCGCCAGCATCGCCGGGAAGGCGATGTGGGCCATCGGCGAGACCTGGATGAACGGCACGATCGAGAAGACGTTGCCGACCAGGATGAACAGGAAAAGGCTGGCCAGGTAGGGCGCGAAGCGCAGGCCCTGGTGGCCGATGACGTCCTTGGCGACACCTTCGCGCACGAAACCGTAGAGGCTCTCCGCGAGCCACTGGCCCTTGGTCGGCACGATCTTCGGCCTGCGGTAGGCCACCACGAAGAACACGATCACGACGGCCGCGGCGAGCCACAGGAACAGGCTGAACTTGGTCAGCCACGGCGCAGCGTCCAGCAACGCGGGGGGATAGATGTCTTCCACGCTGGGCGGGAAGGGCACCTCCGCCAGAACCTGACCGCTCACCACGTTCCTCTCGATATCCTCATGCCGACCGGGCTCAGGCGCCCAGCCGCTTGACTACCAGATAGATGCCGCCCGCGGCGCCGAGCACGCACCCGATAGCGGTGGCAATCCCGTCCCAGCCCAACCAACGGTCGACGAGCCAGCCGACGAACCCCCACACGGCGATGCCCGAGATGAGGTATCCGACGGCGGCCCAACCTTGGTTGGACCCGCTCGAACCGGACTGCTTCGGTGTCTGCTGGTTACCGGCCATGACGCGGTGACCATATCAGCCTGCCGGGGGCACCCGTGCGTCGACCCCCGCGTGCTCGTCGCGCGGGGGTTCACTCATCGGGCCGGGGCCATCAACCGGCGGCCGTCAACGTTACTACGCCCACTCCTCTGCGAACGTCAACTACACGACTGATGCATGAGTGAATGTTGCGCATGGTCACCCCCACCGGGTTAGCTGAGAAGCCAGTCTAACCATGCGTGTTGGAGTGACGACCTTGCGCAACGCCGTCATCGCGTTCTTCCTCATCCTGGCCGCGGTGGTGGTCACGAAGACCGGGCGCGACCAGACGCCGAGCCCGGACCGGCCGGCGGCCTCCCTAGTGTGTGACATTTCACCGCAACGCGTAACCGAGGGTAGCGGCAAGCTCGTCTCGGCGGTGCAGTACCGCTGCGACTCCCCCGGCCCGGAGAAGCTCACGATCACCGTGCGCCTGCAGCAGTCGCGCGGCGGGAGCTGGCACACGGCGGCCCAGCAGCAGTTCAGCGCGGCGGGGGCCGAGACGTTGCGCTCCGTGCCGGTCGCCCAGCGCACCCGCCAGGTCAGCGCGCCCTGCGTGGCCGGCGCTTACCGTACGGAGGCGGAGTGGACGATCGGCGGCCGGACCCGCACGAAGCTCAGCGCCGAGCGCACCAATCCGTGCGACTGAGGCTCAGACGTCGACGTACATGATCTTCGCGCGCCACACCCAGATGGCGTGCGCGGTCATCCAGGCGATCACCGCGACGATCACGGCCACGCCCATCCACGGCAGGCCGGCCCAGTCGGTGCCCAGCGCCGCCCACATGGCGAACCCGATGAACGTGAACTTCACCAGGTAGGTCGCCATGGCCACCGGCAGCAGCATGTGCCGGGCCTTCAGGTCGGTCCACGCGATGATCAGGCTGGAGACCACGTAGCTGACGGTGACCAGGCCGACCCCGGCGGCGTCGCCGGCCGCGCCCACGCCACCGTCGCGCCACAGCGCGATCGGGATGGTGACGGCGAGCACGATCGCCATCGCGAGCAACTGGGCGGGGAGGTGGGTCAGCCTCGTCTTCATCGAGGTGAAGGATACGCGGGAAATGCGGACGTGAGCTCGCGCACCCGCTCGCCGACCGCCTCGCCGCGAAGCGCCGCCGCGATGAGCGCCGCGATCGCGCGCATCTCGGGCTCCTTCATGCCCTGCGTGGTCACCGACGGCGTGCCGACCCGGATGCCCGACGCGGTCATCGGCTTCTCCGGGTCGTACGGGATGGCGTTCTTGTTCAGCGTGATCCCGCTCGCGTCGCAGCGCTCCTCGGCCTCCCGCCCGGTGATCCGCAGCGCCCGCAGGTCGATGAGGGCCAGGTGGGTGTCAGTGCCGCCGGAGACCGGCCGCATCCCCTCGCCGGCCAGCCCCTCGGCCAGCGCCCGGGCGTTGGCCACGACCTGGCGGGCGTAGTCGGCGTAGCTCGGCTGGGCCGCCTCCTTGAGCGCCACCGCCTTCGCGGCCACGGCGTGCATGAGCGGGCCGCCCTGGGTGAACGGGAACACCGCCTTGTCGATGCGCGCGGCGAGGGACTCCCGGCACAGGATCATGCCGCCCCGCGGGCCGCGCAGCACCTTGTGCGTGGTGGCGCAGACCACGTCGGCGAAGGGCACCGGCGACGGGATCGCCCCGCCGGCGACCAGCCCGATGAAGTGCGCCGCGTCGACCATGAGGTAGGCGTCGACCTCGTCGGCGATGGCCCGGAACCGCGCGAAGTCGATCAGCCGCGGGTACGCCGTCGCCCCGCAGATGATCAGCTTCGGCCGGTGGGCCAGGGCCAGGTCGCGCACCTCGTCGTAGTCGATGAGCTCGTCGTCGCGGCGCACCGGGTAGCCGACCGTGTTGAACCACTTGCCGGAGAAGTTGACCCTGCTGCCGTGCGTCAGGTGGCCGCCGTGCGCCAGCTCCATCGCCAGCACGGTGTCGCCGGGCATGAGCAGCGCGGCGTAGGCGGCCAGGTTGGCGCTCGCCCCGCTGTGCGGCTGCAGGTTGGCGTGCTCGGCCCCGAAGAGCGCCTTCGCCCGCTCGACCCCGAGCGCCTCGGCCCGGTCGACCTCGGCGCAGCCGCCGTAGTACCGCCGGCCCGGATAACCCTCGGCGTACTTGTTGGTCAGCGTCGAGCCCAGCACCGCGAGCACGGCGGGCGAGGTCAGGTTCTCGCTCGCGATCAGCTGGAGCCCGCCGCGCAGGCGCTCGAGCTCGGCGAGGACCACGTCGGCGATCTGCGGGTCGGTGGCCCGCAGCGCGTCGAAGTCGGGCCCCCAGTAGGTGTCGCCCATGAAACGAGTCTAGGGGCCGATTGCGCAGGGTAAGCATGAAGTCATGCGATGTCTGGTGACCGGGGCGACCGGCTACGTCGGCGGCCGCCTCGTCCCGCGCCTGCTGGCCGCCGGGCACGAGGTGCGCTGCCTGACCCGCGACCCCCGCCGGCTGCGCGACGTGCCGTGGGCGCCGAAGGTCGAGATCGCCGAGGGCGACGTGGCCGAGGACACCGGCCTGCTCGACGCGCTGCGGGGTGTCGAGGTGGCGTACTACCTCGTGCACGCGCTCGGCCAGGACGCCTTCGAGGACGTCGACCGGCTCAGCGCGCTCAACTTCGCCATCGCGTGCGAGGCGGCCGGGGTCGAGCGGATCGTCTACCTGGGCGGCCCGGTGCCCGGCGGCCGCGCCTCGGCCCACCTCCGCTCGCGGGGCGAGGTCGGCGACATCTTCCTGCGCTGCGCCGTGCCGGCCGTGATCCTGCGGGCCGCGGTCATCATCGGGTCGGGGTCGGCGTCGTTCGAGATGCTGCGGTACCTCACCGAGCGCCTGCCGGTGATGGTCACGCCGGCCTGGGTGCGCAACCGGATCCAGCCCATCGCCATCCGCGACGTGCTGCGCTACCTGGTCGCCGCGGCCACGGTCTTCCCGCCGCCGGTCAACCGGGCCTTCGACATCGGCGGCCCGGACGTGCTCACCTACGCCGAGCTGATGCAGCGGTACGCCGGGGTCGCCGGCCTGCGCCGCAGGGTCCTCGTCCCGGTGCGGGCGCTCACCCCCTGGCTCTCCTCGCACTGGGTCGGCCTCGTCACCCCGGTGCCGAACCGCATCGCCCGCCCGCTCGTCGGCAGCCTCATCCACGAGGCGGTCTGCCATGAGCACGACATCGCCGAATACGTCCCCGACCCGCACGACGGCCTCACCGGCTTCGACACCGCCGTGGCCCTGGCCCTGCGCCGCATCCGCGACGCCGACGTCGAGACCCGCTGGGCCAACGCGGCGCTGCCGGGCGCCCCGAGCGACCCGCTGCCGAGCGACCCGTCCTGGTCGGGCGGCACGGTGTACCGCGACGAGCGGGCCCGCGGCGTGTCCGCCCCGCCGGACCGGCTGTGGCGCGTGATCGAGGCCATCGGCGGGCAGAACGGCTGGCACTCCTTCCCCCTCGCCTGGTCCGTGCGCGGCTGGCTGGACCGGCTGGCCGGCGGCGTGGGGCTGCGCCGGGGCCGCCGGGACCCCGCGCGGCTGTACGTCGGCGAGGCCCTCGACTTCTGGCGGGTGGAGGAGATCGTGCCGGGCTCGCTGCTGCGCCTGCGGGCCGAGATGAAGATGCCCGGCCGCGCGTGGCTGGAGATGCGGGCCGGCTCGGACGAGCGGGGCGCGACGGTGTACGAGCAGCGGGCCGTGTTCCTGCCGCGCGGGCTGGCGGGGCACCTGTACTGGTGGGCGGTCGCGCCGTTCCACGCGTTCGTCTTCGGCGGGATGGCGCGCAACATCGCCCGGTCCGCGGAGCGCCAGCGACTGCGCGTCAGGGCCTGAGCGCGCGCGTGGCTCAGCCCGGGAAGAGCGCCTCGGCCAGGGGCTTCGTCGTCGCGTGGATCTCGTCGGCGACCCGGCTGAAGTAGGCGTCGCCGCGGCCCCACGGGTCGTCGAGCTCGTCCGAGGCCACGGCCCGCTCCCCCGCCCGCGCCGCGTCGGCCGCCTCCACCAGGGCGACGCCCCGCGCGTAGACGTCGCCCAGCGGCGGCAGGGGCAGGTCGCGGATCAGCCTGCCGAACTCGCCGAAGACAAAGGTGCGCGGGGCCGCGTCCGGGCACAGCCCGACGACGAACTCGACCTGCTCGATGGTCGCGGTCAGGATCAGGTCCGAGGCCTCCACGTGCTCGGCGAGCAGCTTGCGGGCGCGGAAGCCGGTCACGTCGCCGCCGCGGGCCAGGACCTGCTTGGCCGCCTGCGGGTCCATGGGCTCGCCCGCGTGCCAGCCGCCGGTGCCGGCCCCGTGCACGAGGAGCTGGTCCGAGGTCGCGCCCAGCGCCAGCGCGTCGGCGACGAGCAGGCGCTCGGCCATCGGGGAGCGGCAGATGTTGCCCATGCAGACGCAGAGCACGCTGAACGGGGGCATCAGGACTCGGGGACGATGAGATCGGGGACGACCTCGCGCAGCTTCTCGACCGGAATCGCGCCGGCGCGCAGGATGCGGTGCTCGCCGCCGACCACCGAGATGATCGTGCTGGCGACGGGCTCCGGGCAGGGGCCGCCCTCGAGGTACACGCTGACGGAGTAGCCGAGCTGCTCGCGCGCCTCGGCGGCGGTCTCGGCCGGCGGCTGGCCGTGCTTGTTGGCCGAGGACACGGCCATGGGGCCGGTCTCGCGCAGCACCTCCAGCGCGATGGGGTGCAGCGGCATGCGTACCGCCACGGTCCCGTCGTTGCTGCCCAGGTCCCACTGCAGGCTCGGCGCGTGCTCGACGACGATCGTGAGGGCGCCCGGCCAGAAGGCGTCGACGAGGTCGCGGGCCGCCTGCGGCAGGCCGAAGACCAGGCCGTCGAGGGTGTGCCGGGACCCGACGAGCACCGGCACCGGCGTCGTGCGGCCCTTGGCGTTGTTGAGCGCGGTCACCGACCAGTTCTTGAACGCGTCGGCGCCGATGCCGTAGACGGTGTCGGTCGGCATCACGATCAGGTCGCCGCGGCCAACGGCCTCGATCGCGGCGGCGATCCCGCGCTCGCGCTCCGCGAGCGAGCTGCAGTCGTAGAGCATCACAGGGACCCATCTTGCCAGGCCCGCTCCGCGCCCCGGCGGGCGGTTGTGTAGCGGGGACGGCCGGCAAGATCGCGATGGTCCTCGACGTCGCCGAAGTGACCGGTGGCGGCCAGCAGCCGCGGCAGCGACCCGCCCTGGGTGTCATCGTGCTCGATGGCCAGCAGCCCGCCCGGGCGCAGCAGGCGGGCCGCCGCGCGGGCCACCGCCGGCATGAGGTCCAGGCCGTCGGCGCCGGCGAAGACCGCCTCGTGCGGATCGTGCTCGGCCACCTCGACGTCGACCGGGGCGGACTCCGGGACGTACGGCGGATTGCACAGCACCATGTCCACCGTGCCGGTCAGCCCGGCGAGCACCGCGTCGTCGGCCACGTCGCCGACGACCACCTCCACCCCCGGGGCGAGCCGGGCCACGTTGCCCCGCAGCCAGGCGAGGGCCGCCTCCGATCGCTCCACGCAGTACACCTGCGCCGTGGGAAGTCGCGTGGCGACGGCCAGCGCGATGGCCCCGGACCCGGAGCACAGGTCGACCACGCGGGCCTGCGGGGTGAGGCGCGCCAGCGCCCACTCGACCATCAGCTCGGTCTCGAAGCGCGGCACGAACACGCCGGGCCCCACCGCCAGCTCCAGGCCGTAGAACGGCGCGTGGCCGGTCAGGTGCTGCAGCGGCACGCGGGCGGCACGCCCGGCCACCAGGCGCGCGAACCCGGCGGCCCCGGCCCGGTCCAGCGACGCCGTCAGCAGCCGGGCCCGGGGCACGCCCAGCGCGTGCGCGGCCAGCAGCTCGGCGTCGACCCGGGGCGAGGCCACCCCGGCCGCGGCGAGGGTGCGGGTCGCTGTCGCGAGCACGGATGAAAGCGTGGGCAACTCGTCTTCCGGCGTGTCATCTTCGAGGCGGTGCACCCCATAATTATTGGGCGCGCTGAAAGGGGGTCGGCGATGGCGGTTGGCGACCGCACGTCGGAGCTATCGCGCGCCCGCCGCCTGCTCTTCGATGACCACATCGGGGAGGCACTGGCGGTCGTCGAGCGGGTGCTGGAGGGCGATCAGTCGCCCCTGGAGCGCATCGAGGCGCTGAAGCTGCGCCTGATCGCGCTGCTGAACCTCGGCCGGGCCGAGGAGTACGTCGGGGCCCTCGACGCCGGCCTGGCCGCCGCCCGCCAGGTGCAGGACCCCGGGCAGTACGGCGAACTGCAGGCCCTGGCCGCGATCGTGGCCCTGCGCACGGGCTCCCTGCACGACTGCGTGCGGGCGCTGGTGCACGGGTCGCGGGCCCTCGGCGCGGTCGAGCTGCCCGACGAGAGCACGGCGTGGGGCTGGCACAACCTTGCGATGGCGTACTCGTACACGGGCTTTCACGGCCACGCGTTGAGCGCCATGGAAAAGGCCCGCGACGTCGCGCTCGCCGCCGGGGTGCCGACGGCGAGCACCGACTTCGCCGCCCCGCAGATCCGGCTGCGCCTGGCCGTCGACCTCGACCACCGCGGGGACAGCGAGGGCTGCCTGCGCATCCTGCTCGACATCGCCACCGACCTGCAGCGGCGCGTCCACGACAACGAGGTCGGCCGGCTGCGCCCGGTGGCCCGCGGCGCGATGGGCTACACGCTGGTGCGCCTGGGCACGCTCGGCGCGCCCGCCCCGGCCATCGACCCGTGGCCGCTGCTGGAGTCGGCCGGCCTGTCGACCCGGGCCGGCGACCTGCGCACGATGGGCGCGGCCTGCCAGGCGATCGCGGAGCGCCGGCCGATCGAGGCGATCGCCCGGCTGGAGACCGCGCAGGTGAGCGACGACTCCCTCGGCGCCGCCGAGCTGCCCCGGCTGCGCGCCCTGGCCCACCTCGGCGCCGGCGACTACCGCGCGGCCTACCACGCCGACCGCGCCGCGTTCCGGGTCGCCTACGCCCAGCTGGACCTGCTGCGCGACCTGTTCGTGGACGGCGTCGCCGCGCTGCTCGACCACGAGGACCTCGTCCGCAAGGTCGACTTCCACCGCGGCGAGGCGCAGACCGACCCCCTGACCGGCCTGCCGAACCGCCGCTACCTCGAGGAGCACATCACCAAGCTGGTCGCCGCCGGCGGCCACGCCGCCCTGGGCGTGTGCGACCTGGACGGCTTCAAGCAGGTCAACACGGTCCACGGCCATCTTTCCGGCGATCTGGTACTGCAACGCGTCGCCGGCGTGCTCAACCGCGTGATACGCAAGGGCGACTTCGTGGCCCGCTACGGCGGGGACGAGTTCGTGGTGGTGCTGCCGACGACGTCGGCGGCGGAGGCGCGGGAGATCTCGCGGCGGATCGTGCACGCGGTGGCGGCGGAGGACTGGCAGTCGCTGGTGCCGGGTACTCCGGTGGGGGTGACCATCGGCTGGGCGGGGCTGTCGGGCGAGGACTTCCAGACGGTGACCGAGGCGTTCGAGGCGGCCGACCACGCGATGCTGCGGGCCAAGACTCCCCGCCCTCGCGCCGCGTCCTGACGGGCCGCGGCACCCTGGCGCGACCCCGGCGCAAACCGAGGCGCGCAGCGACACAGGCCGCCAGGCGACAACCACCCGGCACTCTGACACGACAACGGCGCGAACTGAGGCGCACACTGACGCAGGCCGCACGGCGACAACCCCGACACGCGGCGGGTCCTGACTGACCGCTGCGCTCTGGCACGACACCGGCGCGAACCGGGGCACGCCAGCGGCGCAGGCCCCGCGGCGACAACCCCCGAAATGCCCCGCGGCCTGGCTGCCCGCTGCAATCTGGCGCGACACCGGCGCGAATCGAGGCGCGCAGCGGTGCAGGCCGCAAAGCGACAACCTCCGAAGTGCCCTGCGACCTGGCTACCTGCTGCAATCTGGCGCGACGCCGACGCGCACTGGAAGGCGAAAACCACCCAAAAAAACGATAAGTCGGGCGCTCCGCGCCGCGACTTATCGGATTTATACCCCGTCAGGGTAAATGTCTGAAAGTCGCGGCACGAAGTGCCCGACTTTTCGGGTTTGACCGAACCTGGAGTGGCGTTTGAACGAAGCTGAGAGTGGCGCGCCTCAGCCGGCGGCCAGCAGGACCCGGGCATCCTCCTCGCGGATACGAGCCCGCTCCTGATCGGCACAAACGGCCGCCCACGCGTTCGCCTTCGCCGTCGGCATGCGCTCGGAGCCGAGCACCGAGCGGCCCACCTTGTAGATCAGCTCCGCGGCCGTGCCCACCACGGCCCGCGGGCCGGCGGAGATGTCGACGAGAGTCGACGACGCCATGACTTCCCCCTGGATGTGTCGGCGTTCACGTTGGGTGCAGATCATTCGCACCGAAACGGTACCGGAGTCCAGGGTGCCCCTGCACCGTTTCCGGAATGTGACGTCGACGTTAGACCCCCGTCACCCCCGGCTGAGCTGGTCCTCCCCCGCGAGGCGAGCCTTGCGGTCGGCCTCGGCCAGGGCGTCCAGCACGCCATCGAGCTCGCCGCCGAGGGCCAGGTCGAGGTTGTACGCGGTGTAACCGATCCGATGGTCGGAAATCCGATTCTGGGGGAAGTTGTACGTCCGGATGCGCTCCGACCGGTCGACGGTGCGCACCTGGGAGCGCCGCGCGTCCCCCGCCGCCGCGGCCGCCTGCTCCTCGGCCAGGGCGACCAGCTTGGCCCGCAGCATGCGCATCGCGCGGTCCTTGTTCTGCAGCTGGGAGCGCTCGTTCTGGCAGGAGACCACGATGCCGGTGGGCAGGTGGGTGATGCGCACCGCGGAGTCGGTGGTGTTGACGCTCTGCCCGCCCGGCCCGGAGGAGCGGAAGACGTCGATCCGCAGGTCGTTCTGGTCGACCTCGATCTCGCCGGTCTCCTCGGCCTCGGGGGTGACCAGCACGCCGGCGGCCGAGGTGTGAATGCGGCCCTGGGACTCGGTGGCCGGCACGCGCTGGACGCGGTGCACGCCGCCCTCCCACTTCAGCCGCGACCAGACGCCGTTGCCGCCGTCGGGGATGCCCCGCGTCTTGATGGCCACGGCGACGTCCTTGAAGCCGCCGAGGTCGGACTCCTGCGAGTCGAGCACCTCGGTGACCCAGCCGTGCCGCTCGGCGTAGCGCACGTACATCCGCAGCAGGTCGCCGGCGAACAGCGCCGACTCCTCGCCGCCCTCGCCCGCCTTGACCTCGAGGATCACGTCCTTGGCGTCGTTGGGGTCGCGCGGGGCGAGCAGCTCGGCCAGGCGCTCCTCCAGCTGCGGGATGCGCGCCTCCAGCTCGTCGGCCTCCCCGCCGAACGCCGGGTCCTCGGCGGCCAGCTCACGGGCGGCGGCGAGGTCGTCGCGAGCCTGCTCCAGCTCGCCGGCGGTCTTGGCGATCGGGGACAGCTCGGCGAACCGCCGACCGGTCCGGCGGGCCAGCGCCTGGTCGGCGTGAATGCCGGGGTCGGCGAGCTTCTGCTCCAGCTCCTGGTACTCCGCCAGGAGCGTGGCGAGCCTGGTATCGGTGCTCATGATGCATCCCTCGAACGTAAGACCGGCCGGAAACAACGTCGGCGCCCGCACCGAACCCTGCGGACAGGGCGGTGCGGGCGCCGGAAGCGCAGCTAGTTGCCGGCCTTCTTGGCCTGGACCTTCGCGTACTTCTGCTGGAACTTCGCGACCCGGCCCGCGGTGTCGAGCACGCGCTGCTTGCCCGTGTAGAACGGGTGGCAGACGGAGCACGTCTCCACGTGGATCTGCCCGCCCTTGGCGGTGCTACGGGTGGTGAAGGTGTTGCCGCAGGAGCAGCTGACCTCGGTGGTCGCGTACTGCGGGTGGATGTCCGGCTTCATGGCCGCGGTCCTTTCGTTCGGTCGGTCGCCGGGTCGCCCGGTGCGCGGGCGTGAACCGGAACCTGAGTTGGCCGTCGGTCAAGTCTGCCATGACCGGGTCACGACTCCTCGACCGGTGTCTGTAACGCCCTCTCCCCCGCCGGCATTCCCGCCCGATAAGGCGTCGCTGACGCAGGTGCGGCTCACCTACGCTGTACCGCGCTATGAGCCTCCACATCGACGCACTCTGCGACCCGAAGCTGCTGACCGACATGGTCGACGGCGGCTACATCCGCACGCAGCGCCACCCCTCGCTGCCGCTGCTGATCCACAACTACACGGAGCGGGCGCAGTACGAGAACGTCTGGAACGCCGCGACGCTCGCCTGCCGCGGGCTGGTCGTGTCGGCCGGCGGGCGGGTGCTGGCGCGGCCGTTCGCGAAGTTCTTCAACCACGGGCAGCCGGGCGCGCCCGAGCTCGACCTCGAGGGGCCGGTCCGGGTCACGGACAAGGCCGACGGGTCGCTCGGCGTGCTGTTCCCGACGCCGGCGGGCTGGGCGGTCGCGACCCGCGGCTCGTTCGACTCCGAGCAGGCGCGGCACGCGACGAGGGTGTGGCTGCAGCGGTACGCCGGAAGCTTCACGCCGCCGCCCGGCTGCACGCTGCTGTTCGAGATCATCTACCCGGCCAACCGCATCGTGCTGGACTACGGCGGGCTGGACGACCTGGTGCTGCTCGGCGCCGTGGACATCGCGACCGGGCGCAGCCACGGGCCGGACGCGGTGCCGGACTGGCCCGGCCCGGTGGTGGAGTCGTTCGGCTACGCCACGCTGGCCGACGCGCTGGCCGCTCCCCCGCGGGACAATCGCGAGGGGCTCGTCGTGCACTTCACCGGGCCGGACACCCGCCTGAAGATCAAGTACGCCGAGTACGTCCGCCTGCACCGCATCGTCACCGGGCTCAACCCGCGGGTGGTGTGGGAGGCCATGCTGGCGGGCCGCCTGGCCGAGCTGCTGGAGCCGCTGCCCGACGAGTTCCACGCCTGGGCCAGCAACATCGCGGCCGGCCTCACGGCGCAGGTGGAGGACCTCGTGGCCGAGGTCGAGCGGGAGTACGCCGAGGTGGTCGTGGCGCTGCCCGAGGGCTGGGCCCGCAAGGACTTCGCGCTGGCCGTCGCCCGCCACCCGCGGCGCGGCTGCCTGTTCCTGCGCCTGGACGGCAAGGACTACCACCCGCTGCTGTGGCAGCAGGTGCGCCCGCCGGTCGGGGAGAGCCAGACCGAGGAGGGGGCCTAGATGGCCACGCTCACCATCACCCGCGGCCTGCCCGGCTCGGGCAAGACCACCTGGGCCAGGCAGCAGGCGCACCTGACCCGGGTCAACCGCGACGACATGCGCCGGATGCTGCACGGCGGGCGCATCGACGACCCCGAGCGGCGCGGCCGGGCCGAGAAGGAGGTCACGGCGGCGCAGCACGCGGCGGTCGAGGGGCTGCTGCGCGCGGGCGCCGACGTGGTCTGCGACGACACCAACCTGCGCGGCCGCGTGGTGCGCGAGTTCGCCGAGCTGGCCGGCAGGTGCGGGGCGCACTTCGCGGTGCGCGACTTCACCGATGTGCCGCTGGAGGAGTGCATCCGCCGCGACGGGCTGCGCTCCGGGGACGCGCAGGTGGGGCCGGACGTGATCCGTTCCATGCATCAGCGGTACCTCGCGGGTCGTGCCCTGCCTCTGCCGCTCCCGGTCATCGACCCGGCGTCCGGCGCCGCCTACGAGCCGCCGCCGGACGCGCCGCGGACCGTGCTGGTCGACATCGACGGGACCGTGGCGCTGTTCAACGGCCGCAGCCCGTACGACATGACCCGCGTCGGCGAGGACAGGCCCAACGCCCCGGTGATCGCCGCCGTGCGGGCCATGCACGCGGCCGGCCACGAGGTCGTGTTCTGCTCGGGCCGCAGCGACGACTGCCGGGAGGCGACCGAGGACTGGCTGGGCGAGCACGTCGCCGTGCCGTACCGCGCCCTCTTCATGCGGGCCACCGGCGACCAGCGGCGCGACTCGATCGTCAAGGCCGAGATCTTCGAGAAGGAGATCCGCAGCCGCTACCACGTCGTCGGCGTCTTCGACGACCGCCAGCAGGTGGTGCGGATGTGGCGCGGCCTTGGCCTGACCGTGTTCCAGGTCGCGGAGGGCAACTTCTAAGCCCCAGCGAAAAGGGCCCCCGGGGTGTCCCGGGGGCCCTTCGCTTGGTGCAGGTGCTTACTCGCCCGGTGTGGTCTGGGCGATCTGCATGAGGAACTCGACGTTGGTCCGGGTCTTCTTGAGCTTGTCCAGCAGCAGGTTGAGCGCCTCCTGCGAGTCGAGGGCGTGCAGCACCTTGCGCAGCTTGATGACGATCGCCAGCTCGTCCGGCGCCAGGAGGATCTCCTCCTTGCGCGTGCTGGACGGGTCGATGTCGATGGCCGGGAAGATGCGCTTGTCGGCGATCTTCCGGTCCAGCTTCAGCTCCGCGTTGCCGGTGCCCTTGAACTCCTCGAAGATGACCGTGTCACCGGTGGAGCCGGTCTCGACCAGCGCCGTGGCGATGATGGTCAGCGAGCCGCCGTTCTCGATGTTGCGGGCCGCGCCGAGGAAGCGCTTCGGCGGGTACAGCGCCGTCGAGTCGATACCACCGGACAGGATGCGGCCGGAGGCGGGCGACGCGTTGTTGTACGCGCGCCCGAGCCGGGTGATCGAGTCGAGCAGCACGACCACGTCGTGGCCGAGCTCGACGAGGCGCTTGGCCCGCTCGATCGACAGCTCGGCGACGGTGGTGTGGTCCGACGGCGGCCGGTCGAAGGTCGAGGCGATGACCTCGCCCTTCACCGAGCGCTGCATGTCGGTGACCTCTTCGGGCCGCTCGTCGACCAGCACGACCATGAGGTGGCACTCGGGGTTGTTGCGGGTGATCGCGTTGGCGATCGCCTGCAGCACCATGGTCTTGCCGGCCTTGGGCGGCGACACGATGAGCGCCCGCTGGCCCTTGCCGATCGGCATCACCAGGTCGATGACGCGCGTGGTGAGGATGTTCGGCTCGGTCTCCAGGCGGAGCCGGTCCTGCGGGTACAGCGGGGTGAGCTTGTAGAACTCGGGGCGGCGCTTGGCCTCCTCCGGGTCCATCCCGTTGACCGTGTCGAGGCGCACCAGCGGGTTGTACTTGTCCCGCCGCTGCTCGCCGTCGCGCGCCTGGCGCACGGCGCCGGTGACCGCGTCGCCGCGACGCAGGCCGTACCGCTTCACCTGCGACATGGCGACGTAGACGTCGTTGGAGCCGGACAGGTAGCCGGTGGTGCGCACGAACGCGTAGTTGTCCAGCACGTCGAGGATGCCGGCCACCGGCACGAGGACGTCGTCCTCGCTGACCTGCGGCTCGTTGGCGCCCCGGCCGGTCGTCTCGGCGCCCTCGCGGTCGCGGCCCCGGCGGCGGTCGCGGAACCGGCTGCGCCGCCCGCGGCGGCCCGTGCCGTCGTCATCGCCCTCGTCGTCGACGAAGCCACCGCGCTGGTTGCGGTCGCCCCGGTCGGCGCGCTCGCCCCGGTCGCCGCGGTCGGCGCCGTTGCGCTCGGCCCGCTCCTGACGCTCGGTCCGCTCGCCGCGCTCGGTCCGCTCGCCGCGCTCAGGGCGCTCCGCGCGCTCGGCCCGCTCAGGGCGCTCGGTCCGCTCCGCCCGCTCAGGGCGCTCGGCCCGCTCCGCACGCTCGGCCCGCTCAGGGCGCTCGGTGGTGCGCTCGGCGCGTTCGGTGGTGCGCTCCGCCCGCTCGGTGGTGCGCTCGGCCCGCTCAGCGCGCTCGGCCCGGCTGGGGCGCTCGGCCCGCTCAGGGCGCTCCGCGCGCTCGGTGGCCGGCGCGGCCGTCTCGGCGGGCGCGGGGGCCGTGGCGGCGGTCTCCTCGCGCGCGGCCCGCGGCTCCGGCGGACCGGCGGCGCGGGTGGCCCGACGAGGGGTGCGGACCGGCGGCTCCGTGACCTCGGTGGCGGAGGGCCACTCGGCCTCGGGGGTCTCCGTGCGGGTCTCCTTGCGGGCGCGGGTGGCCTTGACGGGCGCCGCGGCCGGGCGCGACTCGCCCGCCTGACGCTCCTGGATGGCGGTGACCAGCTCGCCCTTGCGCATCCGGGCGGTGCCGGAGATGCCCAACGACGCGGCCAGGCTCTGCAGCTCCGGAAGCAGCATGCCGGCCAACCCCGTGCCCGAGCGCCGCCGACGGGTCGCGCCGGCCTCGGCGCCGTCGGCCTCGGCCGCGGTGCGGCCGGTGGAGACATCCGACGTGACGTCGGTGGTGTCGCTCAATGGATTCCTTCCCTCGTTAGGCCGGGGCTACCCGATTGATGCATGTGCCGGGCGGCCTGCCGGTACTCCCGCCTGGCGTTGCGTGCGGGAGGTGTTGCAGCGCTGCGGTGGGCTTGGACGCCACCAGGTGCGTCACGGGCCCAGCCGTGCGCGCGCGACCACAGAAAACGCGGGTTGGCGGCCGGGCGTGCGCAAAGGGGTGCCACGGAATTCGGAGCACGCCGCCCCGCATGAGATCGCCGCACTGAGCGGCTGCTGTAGGACTAGAGAGTAATCAACTCCGCTAGCCAGCGGCAACAGGGTCCCATTCGGCGTGTTCCAGCGTACCTCATCCCGACCTGTGAGTGCCCCTCGGCAGCAGCTCATCGCCGAGACGCGCGCCCGTCACATCGACGTCCAGCGGCAACACTCGCCATCCCGGCACCGGCCGCGGCGCCCATCCGTCGATGCCCAGCGCGAGCACGCTCGGCCCGGCGCCGGAGACGACCGCGGCCACTCCCTCGGCCCGCAGCAGCGCCACGAGTTCGGCGGTCAACGGCATACCCTGCGCGCGGTACTGCTGGTGCAGCCGATCCTCCGTCGCGGCGAACAACCGCCCGGGGTCGCCGGCGAGCGCGTGCACGAGCAGCGCCGCGCGCCCGGCGTTGAAGGCGGCGTCGGCGTGCGGGACGTCCTTGGGCAGCGCGGCCCGGGCCACCTCGGTGAGCCCGCGCTCCTCCGGCACGAAGAGCACAGGCCGGATGCCCGGGTCCGGCTCGCGTCGCACCGCCGTGGCCACCCCGTGCTCCTGCCAGGCGATCGTGAACCCGCCGAGCAGGCAGGGCGCCACGTTGTCGGGGTGGCCTTCGATCGCCCCGGCCAGCGCGAGCGCCTCCGCGTCGGGCATCCGCTTCTCGCCGTCCTCGACGAGCGCCCGCGCCAGCACGATGCCGGCGACGATGGCGGCGGAGGAGGAGCCGAGCCCGCGGGCCTGGGGAATGCGGTTGTCACAGCGCAGGTGCAGCCCGGCCGGCCGCTCCCCGAGCGCGTCGAAGGCCCGCAGCATCGAGCGCACCACGAGGTGCGACTCGTCGCCGGGCAGTTCGCCCGCGCCCTCCCCGCTCACCTCGACCGTCACCCCGCCCACGGTGACGCGCCCTTCGACGGTGTCGTAGAGCGTCAGCGCGAGCCCCAGCGCGTCGAACCCGGGACCGAGGTTGGCGCTGGTGGCGGGCACGCGGACGACCGCGCGGTCGAGCAGCAAGGCCATGTGCACATCTCACCATGAGGATCGAGGTACTCAATCCTCGGGATCCTCCACCGGTACGTCAGAATCTCCTCGACGCACCTCGCGCCCCACCTGGCGAAGGGCCAGGCGGAGCGCGAACTCGATCTGGGCGTTCACGCTGCGCAGGTCGTCCCCCGCCCAGCGCGCTACGGCGTCGTACACCTGGGGATCGAGCCGCAGCAGCAGCTTCTTGCGCTCGGGCACAAGCGGTTCCCGTCAGGTCAGGCGTAGAGGGTTCCGGTGTTCACGACCGGCTGGACGTTGCGGTCGCCGCACAGCACGACCAGGAGGTTGGCCACCATCTGGGCCTTGCGCTCCTCGTCGAGCTCGACCACCTCGAGCTCGCCGAGCCGTTCCAGGGCGCTCTGCACCATGCCGACCGCGCCCTCCACGATCTTGTAACGGGCCCCGACGATGGCGCTGGCCTGCTGGCGGGCGAGCATCGCCTGGGCGATCTCCGGGGCGTAGGCGAGGTGGGTGATGCGCGACTCGAGCACCTCGACCCCGGCCAGCGCCACCCGCTCCCCCAGCTCGACGGTGAGCTCCTCGCTGACGATGTTGCCCTCGCGCAGGCTGGCCCGGCCGTCCTCGTGCGACTCGTACGGGTAACTCGTGGCCAGGTGCCGCACCGCGGTCTCGGCCTGCACCGCGACGTACGAAATGTGGTCGTCGACGCCGAAGGACGCCTTGAACGTGTCCACCACCCGCCAGACGACCACGGCGGCGATCTCGACCGGGTTGCCGTCGGCGTCGGAGACCTTGAGCCGCTCCGTCTCGAAGTTGCGCACCCGCCGGGAGAGCCGCCGCTTGGTGCTCAGCGGCACGGTCCAGTGGAAGCCGGCCTCGGCGACGGTGCCGACGTAGCGGCCGAAGAACTGGATGACCCGCGCCTCGTTGGGGTTGATCACGGTGAACCCGGTCAGCGCCAGGGCGAGCACGACCGTGCCGACGCCGGCGATCAGGCCGCGCACCGTGTCGTCGCTCGCGCCCTGGGCCACCACCGCCGCCGCGATCGCGAGCACGACCAGCACGCCGAGCATCACGAACCCGGCAACTCGAAACGCCCGTCGTTCCATGACAACTCCTTGAGGGCTATCGAAGTGATATCACTACGATAGCCGACCCGCGCAAGCCCTCCACCGCCGCCCACCGGCCGCCGCCCGGCGGCGGAACGAAGGGGGACCGGCCGCCGCGTGGGCGGGCCGGTCCCCCTGGAGTCGGCGAACGGCGGGTCAGTCCGGGACGTTCCACGCCTTCAGCGAGACGTTGACCGTGCCGTCGGCGGCCACGCCGGTGACGTGCAGGAGCACGATCTTCCACTTGATGCCCTGGTGCTGCGCCGCCTCGAACGACGTGTTGATGCACAGGGTGAGGTCGGCGGTCTTGACGTTGATCTGCGTGTCGGGCGCCAGCCGCGAGGTGTCGAACTTCGCCGCGCAGTCGCTGGGCTGCACGTTGGCGCTGTTCATGGTGACGACCTTGGCCCCGCGGTCGAAGGTGAAGAACTCGCCGTTGGAGACGTACAGCTGCATGTCCGCGGCGTCGCCGGACGAGCCGACCTCCGGCTTGTCGAGGTCGATGTTGCGCGAGCCGTAGTTCGGCGGGTGGATCTCCAGGTTGATGGTCGACGGGCTCCACGACTCGGTGAAGTCCGCCTTCGGGTCCAGTTCGCCCGGCGAGGTGACGGGCCGCGGCGCCGTCGTGGTGGCCGCCGGGCGGGCGGTCGTCGGCGCCGCTGTCGGCTGGTTGTTGCCGCCCTGGTTGCCGTTGTTGGCGGTGTTCGGCTGGTTGTTGGCGGCCGGGGCCGCCTGCTGGGCTGAGCCCGCCGCGTCCTTGGCGTCGTTGGCCACGCCGAGCGCGTACACCGAGACCGCCACCGAGACCAGCGACACGAGCATCGCCACCAGGGTCACGCCGACCAGGAAGCCGCCGCGCCGGGGGGCGGGCGCCGCGGCGGTCACGGGCGCGCCGGTCACGGGCGGAACCGCACCGAAGCCACCGGCCACCGGGGGCGCGCTGAAGGGCGCCCCACCCGGGCCGGAAACCGGGGCGCCGGAGGAGGGCGGCGCGCTGAAGGGCTGCCCGCCCGGCCCGGACACCGGCGCACCGGGCGGCGGGACGAAGGGCACGGGCCCCGCGGGAACACCGGGCGGCGGGGCGACGGGCGCCGGCCCCGCGGGAACACCGGGCGGCGGGCCGGAAGGGACGGCCGGCGGGATCGGGCCCCGCGGCACGTACGGCTGCGCGGCGTACGCCGGACCGCCGGCCGGCTGCGGAGGATACGGGCCGGCCGGGGGCGGGTTCTGCGAATCGCTGGGCGGGACAGTCAACGTGGCTCCTGCGTGTGCGGAAGAGGAGAGGACCGGCGCAGCGCGCGGACGCCCCGAGCGTAATGGCACGTGTCGAAGCGGGCAGGGGCCCCAATGGCGGATTCATTCCACCTGAAAGGCAGCACGGACCGCTGGACCGACGAATGGGACCCTTCGCACGGGTCGATACCATTCGGGGCGGGAGGGTAAGGCGACCATGGATGCCAAGGACACGACTGTGCACGACGACGGAAAGCGGTTCCGCGCAAACCTGCAGGTGGCCGGCACGATCGTCGGCATATTGGCGGCCGTGACGCCGGGCGTGATCTGGGCCGTCGACCACTTCGGCCACAAGGACCCGAAGCCGGGCGCGACCACGCAGGCCCAGAGCGCGGGCCAGAGCGGCGCGGGCAAGCAGCCGGCCCCGCCCCCGGCGACCACGGCCGCCGGGCCGACCACGGTGGCGACCATGCCGGTCGTGGCCGAGAACCGGGTGTACCTCGACTCGCTCGCCCCGGACACCGGCTCGACCAACCTGGCCGACCTGCCGCGGGCGCTGAAGGAACAGCCCGGCTACGAGCACCCGGTGACGATGCCCTGCGGCTCGAACAACTCCGGGGACACCAAGCGGCTGGTCAGCTACCTGCTGGAGAAGCGCTACGTGAACCTCACCGCCGACGTGCACTCCTACAAGGCGAACCCGGACGAGTACAAGGTCCAGCTGCGCTTCTACGCCGACAACGCCCAGCCGCAGGCGGTCATGCTGACCGGGAACCAGCAGCAGCAGTTCACGATGTCGGTCGACGGGGTGAAGAAGCTGACCCTGGAGCTCACCTGCGAACGCTCCGGCGCCCTGGTCACGCTGGCCAACGCCTGGTTCGATCGCGCCTGACCACAGGCTTTCGCCCGAAATGTCGGGCGCTGGCGCGCCACGACATTTCGTATTTATAACCTGACAGGGTATAAGTCCGATAAGTCGTGGCGCGCCAGCGCCCGACTTATCGTTTCGAGGCTTACGCCCCATTTGCCGAGTGCTAGTCGGCCGGAGACGTTGCCGGAGACGTTGCCGGGGACGGGCGGCGCAGAGCGAGCGCGGACCAACCGGCGGCGTAGAGGACGGTCACCGCGCCGCAGGCGGCCATCAGCAGGCGCGGGTTCGTGTGGTCGATGAAGGCGCCCACCGCGAGCTGGCTGGCCGCGACCGACAGCGTCGCCAGCATGAAGTCGGCGGCGAAGACGCGGCCGCGCAGGGCGTCGGGCACCTCGGCCTGCAGCACGAAGTTCGACATCATCCAGTTGCCGCCGGCGCCCAGGTGGGCCAGCACCACGCCGGCCAGGGCCAGCGGGAACCACGTCACCAGGCTCACCCCGATGTAGGCCAGGCCGTAGGCAGACATCGACAGGGCGAGGCCCGGCAGCAGCCAGGCGCGGTGGGCCAGCACCCGGCGCAGCAGGATCGGGCCGATCAGCGCGCCCAGGCCGCGGGCGGCGAAGAGCAGGCCGGTGCCCATCGGGCCGGCGCCCAGCGTGACGGCCAGGACCGGGAAGAGCGTGAGGACGCCGTTGCCCAGGCCGACCGCGGACTTCACGGTGACCAGCGAGGCGACGCGGGAGTTTCCGCGGATGTACCGCATGGCCTCCGCCACGGCCGCGAAGGGCCTCGCCGGGGTCGCCTCGCGGGCGGCCTGCAGCGGGCGGCGGACCCGGCCGACCTGGAACGCGGACAGGCACAGCAGCGCACAGGCGGCGACGAAGCACGGGTACGGCCCGAACGCCTCCGACGCGATGCCGCCCAGCGAGGCGCCGATGACCAGCATCGTGCCCCACGCCGAGCCGCTGAGCGCGTTGGCGGCGGTCAGGTCCTCGGGGTCCACGACGTTGGGCAGCGCGGCCTGGGCGGCCGGGGCGAAGAACGCCTTGGCCACCGCGATCGCGCCGACGGCGACGAGCGCCACCCAGGCCGTCGACGCCGTGCGCACCAGCAGCAGGGCGAGGGCGCAGGCGGCCATCGACAGGTCGGCGGCGATGAGAATGCGGCGGCGGTCGAGGCGGTCGGCGACCGTGCCGGTATACGGCAGCAGCAGGGCGGTCACGCCGGTGTCGACGGCGAGCACCAGGGCGCCCCACAGCCCGGTGCCGGTGAGCCGGGGCAGGAGCGTCAGCAGCGGGATCATCACGAACCAGTCGGCCCCGAGGCCGATCAGGTCAGCGGCGAACAGGTTGCGGAAGTCACGGTTGCGGGTAAGGACCGAGATGCTGGCTGGCACGTACGTACCGTAGGCCCTTGGCACCGCGGCCCTGGCAGGGAGGCCCGCCAGGGCCGGCCGGTTCGCCTGGCTCTCAGGCCAGGTCCAACGCCTTCGCTGCGGCGAGGATGTCGGCGGACACGGTCGTCGGCGCCGGGGCGATGGAGATGGCCCAGTCCGGGTCCTTCAGGCCGTGGCCGGTGACCGTGCACACGATCTTCTGCCCGGCGTCGATGCGGCCCTGCTTGTGGGCCTGCAGCAGGCCGGCGACGCTGGCCGCGCTGCCCAGCTCGACGAAGACGCCGACCGAGCGGGCCAGCAGCTTGTACGCGGCCAGGATGTCGCGGTCGGTCACGGCGTCGATGAGGCCGCCCGACTCGTCGCGGGCGTCGACCGCGCGGGTCCAGCTCGCCGGGTTGCCGATGCGGATCGCGGTGGCGATGGTGCTCGGCTCGCGGACCACGGCGTTGTTGACGATGGGGGCGGCGCCGGAGGCCTGGAAGCCGAACATGCGCGGGCGGCGGGTGGCGTTGCCGGCCGCGTGGTCCTCCTTGTAGCCCATCCAGTACGCCGTGATGTTGCCGGCGTTGCCGACCGGCAGGCAGTGGATGTCGGGCGCGTCGCCGAGGTCGCGCACGACCTCGAACGCGGCCGTCTTCTGGCCCTCGAGACGGTCCGGGTTGACCGAGTTGACCAGGGACACCGGGTAGTCCAGGGACAGCTTGGAGGCCAGCGCCAGGCAGTCGTCGAAGTTGCCGGTGACCTGCAGCAGGCGGGCGCCGTGCACGAGGGCCTGGGCCAGCTTGCCCAGGGCGATCTTGCCGGTCGGGACGAGCACGGCGCAGGTGATGCCGGCCCGGGCGGCGTACGCGGCGGCGGAGGCCGACGTGTTGCCGGTGGACGCGCAGATGATCGCCTTCGAGCCGGACTCGAGGGCCTTGGAGACGGCGACCGTCATGCCGCGGTCCTTGAAGGAGCCGGTCGGGTTGGACCCCTCCACCTTGAGGTACACGTCGCAGCCGGTGCGCGCGGAGAGCTCCGGGGCCGGCAGCAGGGGCGTGTTGCCCTCGTGCAGCGTCACCACCGGAGTCTGCGGCCCGACCGGCAGCCGGTCCCGGAATTCCTCGATCAGTCCACGCCACATGGTGGCTACTCCCCTTCGACCCGCAGGACGCTCGCCACGGCGCGAACGAAATCCAATGCCCGCAGCTCGGCGACGGTCGCGGCGAGGGCGCGGTCCGGCGCGGCGTGCGTGACGATGACGAGCACGGCCTGGTTGCCGCGGCCGGACTGGTTCACGGTCGCGATGCTCACCCCGTGCCTGGCGAAGACGCCCGCGACGGCGGCGAGGACGCCGGCCTTGTCGGAGACGTCGAGGCTGATGTGGTACCGCGTGAACACGTCCCCGATCGGCGAGACCGGGAGGTCGGCGTAGGCCGACTCCGACGCGCTGCGCACGCCGGCGAGACGGTTGCGGGCCACCGCGACGACGTCGCCGAGCACCGCGGAGGCGGTCGGGGCGCCGCCCGCGCCGCGGCCGTAGAACATGAGCTGGCCGGCCGCCTCGGCCTCGACGAAGACGGCGTTGAACGCGTCGCCGACGCCCGCGAGCGGGTGGGTCCGCGGGATCATCGCCGGGTGCACGCGCACCGACACGGCGCCGTTGGCCTTGGACGCAATGCACAGCAGCTTGATCGTGCAACCCATCGCCTTGGCGCTGGCCACGTCGGCCGCGGTGACCTCGGTGATGCCCTCGCGGTACACGTCGGCGGAGGTGACCCGGCTGTGGAAGGCCATCGAGGCGAGGATAGCGGCCTTGGCCGCGGCGTCGAAGCCCTCGATGTCGGCGGTCGGGTCGGCCTCGGCGTAGCCCAGGGCGGTCGCCTCCTCCAGCGCCTCGGCGAAGCCGGCGCCGGTAGCGTCCATCGAGGACAGGATGAAGTTCGTGGTGCCGTTGACGATGCCGGTCACCCTGGTGATCCGGTCGCCGTGCAGGGATTCGCGCAGCGGGCGCAGCAGCGGGATGGCGCCGGCGACGGAGGCCTCGTAGTACAGGTCGGCGCCGCAGTCGGCGGCCGCCTTGTGCAGCGTGGCGCCGTCCTCGCCGAGCAGGGCCTTGTTGGCGGTCACCACGCTCTTGCCGGCGTGCAGCGCCTCCAGCAGCCAGGAGCGGGCCGGCTCGATGCCGCCGACCACCTCGACCACGATGTCGACGTCCTCGCGCGTGACGAGGCCGAGCGCGTCGGTCGTGAACAGCGCCGGGTCGACCGGCAGCTCACGGGCCTTGTTCAGGCGGCGGACGGCGACACCCACCAGCTCCAGGGGCGCGCCGATGCGGGCCGTGAGGTCGTCCTCCTGCTCGTGCAGCAGGCGGACCACCTCGGAACCGACGGTTCCGCAGCCCAGCAGCGCTACCTTCACCGATTTCGGCATCAGTCACCCCACGTCCAGTCGCAGCAGATCGTCCACGGTCTCCCGGCGGACGATGACCCTTGACTCCCCGTCAACCACCGCCACGACCGGCGGGCGGGGGACGTGGTTGTAGTTGCTCGCCATGCTGCGGCAGTAGGCGCCGGTGCCCGGGACTGCAAGAAGATCTCCGGCCTTCACGTCCGCCGGCAGGAATTCATCCTTCACGACGATGTCCCCGGACTCGCAATGTTTTCCCACCACGCGGGCGAGAATCGGCGGTTCGGAGGATGCCCGGCCGGCCAAGGTGGCCGAGTAGGCGGCGTCGTAGAGGGCGGGGCGGATGTTGTCGCTCATCCCGCCGTCGACCGAGACGTAGGTCCGGATGCCGTCCACATCCTTGACCGTGCCCACCTCGTACAGCGTGAACATGGCCGGCCCGACGATCGCCCGGCCCGGCTCGACGGACAGGTGCGGCACGCTCAGGTGCAGCGCGGCACACTCCTGCTTGACGATGCGCAGCATGTCCCCGGCCAGGTCGCGCGGGTCGGCCGGCTCGTCCTGCGTCGTGTACGCGATGCCGAAGCCGCCGCCGAGGTCCATCTCGGGAAGTTCCCGCCCGTGTACCTCACTGACGCGCGCCTGCAGCGACAGCAGCCGCCGCGCGGCCACCTCGAAGCCCGACGCGTCGAAGATCTGCGAGCCGATGTGCGAGTGCAGGCCGCGCAACTCCAGCACGTCGTCGGCGAGGATCTTGTCGACCGCCTCCGCGGCGGCGCCCCCGGCCAGCGAGAAGCCGAACTTCTGGTCCTCGTGGGCGGTGGCGATGAACTCGTGCGTGTGGGCCTCGACGCCGACGGTCACCCGGACCATCACCTTCGGGCGCTTGCCCGTCCTGATGGCGATCTGCGTGAGCCGGTCGATCTCGTCGAGCGAGTCGACGATGATCCGGCCGACGCCGTGCTCGACGGCCGCCTCCAGCTCGCCGACCGACTTGTTGTTGCCGTGCAGGCCGATGCGCTCCGGGGGCATGCCGCCGCGCAGGGCCACGGCCAGCTCACCGCCGGTGCACACGTCGAGGGAGAGGCCCTCCTCGGCGAGGATCCGCACGATCGCGGTGGCGATGAACGCCTTGCCGGCGTAGTAGACCTCGGCGCCGCCGAAGGCCTCCTTGAACGCCTTGCACCGGGCGCGGAAGTCCGCCTCGTCGAAGACGTACGCGGGCGTGCCGTGCTCCGCGGCGATCCGCCGGACGTCGACACCGCCGACGACAAGGCTGCCGTGTTGTCCGCGAATGACCGTTTCGGGCCACAGGATCGGCACCAGTGCGTTGACGTCGTCCGGGGTGCGGAGCCAGGACGGCCCGTTGGAGCCCAGGTCGGCGTGCAGGGCACCCGCCTCGTGTGCGCGCATGTTCTCTCTACATCCGTTCCGGCGCCGAGACGCCGAGCAGGTCCAGACCGTTGACGATGACCTGGCGGGTGGCGTCGTTGAGCCAGAGCCGCGCCCGGTTCGTCTCCGTGAACGGCTCGTCTCCCATGGGCAGCACCCGGCAGTTGTCGTAGAACCGGTGGTATGCCGCGGCCAGGTCCTCCAAATAGCGTGCCACGCGATGCGGCTCGCGCAGCTCCGCCGCGGTGGCGACGACGCCGGGAAAGTCCCCGAGCGCCTTGAGAAGATCAAGTTCCTTCTCGTGTACCAGCTGTGCCGCGTCGTAGGCGTCGCCGCGCTCGTGGCCGAGGTCGGCGGCGTTGCGCGCGACCGATGCGGTGCGCGCCCCGACGTACTGCACGTAGAAGACCGGGTTGTCGTTCTTCTGCCGGGTGATGACCTCGATGTCCAGCGTCAGCGGCGAGTCGGTCGAGGAGCGGGCCAGGGAGTACCGCGCCGCGTCCACGCCGACCGCGTCGATCAGCTCGTCGAGCGTGATCAGCGTGCCGGCCCGCTTGCTCAGGCGCACCGGCTCGCCGCCGCGCAGCAGGCTGACCAGCTGGCCGATGAGCACCTCGATGTTGCGCTGGGGGTCGTCGCCGGCGCAGGCGGCGATCGCCTTGAGCCGGCCGATGTAGCCGTGGTGGTCGGCGCCGAGCATGTAGATGCAGCGCTCGAAGCCGCGCTCGCGCTTGTTGATGTAGTACGCGGCGTCGGCGGCGAAGTAGGTCTTCTCGCCGTTGGAGCGGATCAGCACCCGGTCCTTGTCGTCGCCGAAGTCCGTGGTGCGCAGCCACACGGCGCCCTCGGACTCGAAGACGTGGCCCAGCTTGCGCAGCTCGTCCAGGGCGTGCTCGACGGCGCCGCCCTCGTGCAGGGTCTTCTCGGAGAACCAGACGTCGAAGTGGACGCCGAAGCGCTCGAGACTGTCCTGCATCTCCTTGAGCATGGTCTCGTAGGCCTTTTGCAGGAACGCCGCCTGCTGCTGCTCTTCCGGCAGGTGCAGAATGTCCGGATGGGCGGCCTTGATGGCCTTGGCGATGTCCTGGACGTACTCGCCGGGGTAGCCCTCCGGCGGGGTCGGCTGCCCGTGGGCGGCGGCCATGACGGACTCGCCGAAGCGGTTCATCTGCACGCCGGCGTCGTTGATGTAGTGCTCGCGGGTCACGTCGGCGCCGGCGGCGGCCAGAATGCGCCCGAGGGCGTCGCCGACCGCGGCCCAGCGGGTGTGGCCGAGGTGGACGGGGCCGGTGGGGTTCGCCGAGACGAACTCCAGGTTGATCTTCTCCTTGGCCAGGGTCTCGCTGTGGCCGTACGCCGGCCCGGCCTTGACGACCAGTCCGGCCAGCCCGCCGGCGGCGGCCGCGGACAGCCGGATGTTCAGGAAGCCCGGCCCGGCGATCTCCACCGCATCGATGCCGGGAGTTTCCTGCAAGTTTTTCGCGACCGCCGCGGCCAGCTCGCGCGGATTCAGGCCGACCTTCTTGCCCAGTTGCAGGGCGATATTGGACGCATAGTCACCATGCTCCGGGTTCCGCGGTCGCTCCACGCTGGTCGTCGCCGGGAGAACGGACGCGTCGAGGTCACGCTCGGTGATGGCCGCGCGAGCGGCGGCGAGGACTGCTACGGCGAGTTCAGCGGGAGTCACCGACAAATGTTATCGGGGGTAGACTCCGGTACTTGGCGGCGGCCCGTTGTGCTGGTCACAATGCGGGACGGCTGGGACTGTACTTCCCCTGAAGACGGGACCCACGGGACCAGTTCCCCGCCGTGACCCCCGACCGTTGACCAGACGAGGCCCGATGAGCGAGCACAACGCCCAGCGTTGCGAGGCGACGAGATGAGCATGAGCACCCAGCACAGTGGCGGCAACCGCAAGCCGTCCACCAAGCCCGCTGCCGGCGCGAAGCCGAAGCAGGGCGGTGACGAGGACCTTTCATCCTCGGAGGTCGCCGACGAGCTCGACACCGAGCTCGACTCGGACGCTGAGGCCACCACCGACGCCGACGACTCGGACGATTCGGACAAGCCGGCCTCGGGCAAGCCCAAGGCCAACCCGCGCAAGTCGGCCCCGGCCCGCAAGACGGCGCCGGCCGGCGCCAAGCGGCCCGCCACCGCCGCCGCGGTCAAGAAGATCGCCCCGGTCAAGGTCAAGCAGGGCATGTCCTGGGGCCCGATCGCCCTGTTCACCACGGTGGGCGTGCTGGCGCTGGGCATCGTGGGCTTCGCCGGCTACCAGGTGTACGAGAATGGCCTGGGCTGGAAGGACCGCGCCGACCAGATCAGCGGCATCAAGGACTACTACAAGATCGACAAGGACCTGGTCGGCCAGCGCGAGCACGTCTGGGGCCCGCAGACGTACAAGCTGAGCCCCCCGGTCGCCGGCAACCACAACCCGAACTGGCAGCGCTGCCTGGGCGACGTGTACCCCGCCCAGGTCGCCAACGAGCACGCGCTGCACAGCCTCGAGCACGGCGCCGTGTGGATCACCTACAACCCGAGCCTCTCCACGGACCAGGTGGAGAAGCTGGCCAAGCGGGTCCGCGGCAACGACTTCATGCTGATGAGCCCGTACCCGAACCTGGACACGCCCATCTCCCTGCAGGCCTGGGGCTTCCAGCTGAAGGTCAACAACGCCGACGACTCGCGCATCGACGAGTTCATCAAGGCGCTGCGGCAGAACGCCACCCTGGAAGCCGGCACGCCGTGCTCCAACGGCTCCATCATCACCGAGACCGGCACCACGCCGCACGACCTGGGCAAGGACAGCGGCTCGACCCAGATGGGCAGCAAATAGCCCGTGTTCGGACAACTGTCCCGGCGGGCACGCCTCAGCTTTGGCGTGCTCGCCGCGGTCCTCCTGCTGGTAACCGGCACCGCCATCGGTTACCTGATCCCGACCCTGACCCGGCCGGGCGACGACTCGATCGACGCCGGCTTCGCCCGCGACATGAGCGTCCACCACGCACAGGCGGTGGAGATGGCCATGTTCGCGTACCGCCTGGGCTCCTCCGAGGACATCCGCACCCTGGGCTACGACATCGCCGCGAGCCAGCAGTGGCAGATCGGCCAGATGCAAACGTGGCTCACGGAGTGGCACCTCTCCCCCACGTCGTCAAACCGCAAGATGGCCTGGATGCCCGCCAGCATGAACACCCTGCAGGCCGACGGCCGCATGCCGGGCATGGCCTCGGACGACGAGCTGAAGAAGCTCAAGTCCTCCACAGGCAAGGACTTCGACACCCTGTGGTGCCAACTCATGCTGCGCCACCACCTGGGCGGCATCCACATGTCCGAGATCGCCGCCAAGGACGCCAAGACCGCCGAGGTCCGCGACGCCGCCGAGAAGATCCGCGTCGCCCAGTCCTACGACATCTCCCAGCTGACCGAAAAACTGAAGGACCTGGGCTCCCAGCCCCTGTCCTCCTGATCCGCTCCCCCGCCCCACACACCACAGGGGAACCACCGCGCGGGGCGGGGAGCGGCTCTGCTACTCTGTTCAAGGCCAAGCAAGGCCCCCGTAGCTCAGGGGATAGAGCACCGCCCTCCGGAGGCGGGGGCGCAGGTTCGAATCCTGCCGGGGGCACGTCACAGAACTGCAAGCGCGCACCGCAACCGGCCGATCACTGATCGTCGAAGCCAGTTTCGCGTTCGAGTAGACGATCGAGGATGCCCCGGGCCGAACGGCCGGGGCATCCTCGCGTTGACTCGATGTACGGCGCGGAACGCGCCCGGATCGCGGCATGAGCGTGCACCTGATCAAGGCTTGCCGCTGCATCAAAGCCGTCGCCCGGCCGTACTGAGGGGTGAAGGTCCGGGCGAAGGCTGAAAGGGACGTTCCGCGTGCTGACAGTGCAGTGAGGTTCGATCCGGCCGATTGTGATGTGGTCGAGCCGGACAGCGGTGGCGGCGGGCGTGCATCAGGGGCATCGTCGTGGTTATGCGATCTTCTCACCGCGTGCGGGTGGCGGCGCTGCTTGTCGGCCTTGGTCTCGGGTTGACGGCGTGCGGCGGCAACTCCGCGCCGCAGGCCTCGTGGTCGGGGGCGCCGTCGTCGGGCCAGCAGCCGGCCGGGGGCGCGTCGCCTTCGGTGTCGCCGGCGCCGAGCGGTAAGCCGGTGCACGTGCGGCTGTACGAGAAGGACGGGGCGACGTACGGCGTGGGCATGCCGATCATCGCGTACCTGTCGGCGTCGATCACCAGCGCCAAGGACTTCGCCGCGGCGACCCAGGTCACCGTCAACGGGGCGCCGGCCCAGGGCGCGTGGTACTTCCAGAAGTCCACGATCTACGCCGGCTACCCGATCGAGGCACACTACCGCCCGGCCGAGTTCTGGCCAGCGCACGCCGAGGTCGCCATGAACCTCGACACGAAGGGCAAGTCGGGCGGGGCCGGGCTGGTGTACGACAACAGCCTGACCCTCGACATGAAGACCGGGCCGGCGAACGTCGGCAAGGTCGACGGCAAGACCCTGCGGATGGTCGTGACCTCCGACGGCAAGCAGGTCTTCGACTTCCCGGTGTCGCTGGGCAAGGCGAGTACCCCCACGTTCAACGGCACCAAGGTCGTCATGGAGAAGAAGGCGGTCGAACACATGGTCGGCGACGGCTATGACGAGCAGGTGCCGTGGTCGGTACGGGTCACCAACTCCGGCGAGTACGTCCACTCGGCCAGCTGGAACGGCGGCAACATCGGCCAGCGCAGCACCTCCCACGGCTGCACCAACCTGACCGAGGCAAACGCCAAGGCGTACTTCGACTTCGCCCAGGTCGGCGACCCGATCACCTACACCAACACCGGAGGCCCGACGATGCCGACCTGGGACGGGTACGGCGACTGGAACGTGCCCTGGAACACCTGGCAGGCCGGCGGCGCGGTGCCGGCCAACTGACACACCTCCGGGCGAACGTCGACATCGCAGCCCGCAGACGGCCGCGACGCCTCCCAGCACGCGGGTCGCGGCTATGAGCGGGCGGCCTGGGTAAGGCAGGTCAGGCCTGCAGAATTGACGTTCGGTTGATGTCGGTGAGGTCGGGATTGTGGGCAACGAGGAGTTCCTCGAACGCCCGCCATCCGCGTGCGCGGACGTATGCGGCTTCAATATCGGTGATCGGCACCAGCCACGCGATCACCACGTTTTGCCCGGGTGCCCGGAAGATCTCAGACTCTTCCGGTAGGTACAGCGGCGCGGTGACGTAAAGCGCCGTGAGGTCGCCCTCTCCAAAAAGGGGCCCGGCCGGTCCCAGGACCTGCCCGCGTTGGAGCCCGCTGCCGCGTTCCACCATCATGCCGGCGACCTGGAAGAGGATTCCGGCCACCGCGGCGGATTCGTCAGCCAATGCCACGTGGAACAGCAGTTCCTGGTGCAAGCCGCTGCGGTCCGCGTCGCCGAGGTGATAGCGGTGCAGTCCGAGTGTGGCGAGGGTCGTTACGCCTGGATAGGGCCTGTCCGGGCCGAACCACACGACCTGCACGCCCGCGGGCGTCGTCTCGTCTCCGGTACTGCCCGCGGCGATCGGCCCCAGGAGCCTCTCAAGGTGCTCGACAAGACCGCTCATACGACGATCATCGCAGCCCGGCGTCCTGGACTAACCACGGCCGACTGTGCCGACCGGACAATCGGCGCGGCCGGGACAGATGCCGAGATCCGCGCTCGCTACGCGGCAGATGCGGAAACGTGATCAAGCGCCCTTGGCGCCGGTCAACCGCTGCTCTCTGGCGACGATCCATCCGGGATCCGCTGGGTTCGCGAGGTGACCGTGCGCAAGCCTCTCGAACGTCGCTTTCCGTACTACGACTCGTTCTCCGTGGGCCTGACGCCTACCGCGCGGTGCTCGCCGTCCTGGGCGCGCCGGACTGACCCGCCCGGACCCGGCGCGGTGGCGGACGGTGTGCGCGCCGGTACCCTCACCGGGTGACCCCCAATGATGATCCAGCCAACGGGCACGCCCGTTTCGACCAGCTCAGCGCCGCCGTGCGGGAGAGCAGGCCCGATGACGACCCGGCGCTGATCGCGACCCTGCTCGCCGAGCCCGACCGGCTCATGGCGGAGTCGGTGCTGACGTCCTTGGTGGACAGCCGGGCTGAGCTGCTGGGCTCGGCGGCGTCCGTTGCCGCGTGGGCAGAGCCGCTCCTGGACGCGGTGGGTGCCGACGGGTTCGTAGCGCGGCGGGTGCGCGAGTGGGGCCTGTTCAAGGCGCTGCAGTCCGGCGCGTCGGTGGACCGCGAGGCGTTGGCGGCCGCCTCCAACTGGCTTCAGCGCAAGGTGGTCGAGGAGGCCGACTCGGCCGTGGTACTGACGGTGCTGGGCGAGGTCGCCCGCACGAAGCGGGTCCGCAACCTCGCGAAGACCCGCGCCGGGCGCCTGCGATCCGCGGGCCGGTGACCGGCAGGCTCTGCCGCACCGGCCCACCCGGCCTAGCTGATGGCTGAACCTAGCGCCCGGGTCGCGGCAGATCAGGGCGGCAGGGAGATGGTCCGTGCTGGCCGGCGCAGCCGCCTCGTCCTCGCCCTCCTGGTCAATGTCGAACCTGTTCGAAGTGGAACTCGCGAATGAAGCAATCGCGTGGCTGCCCGACCGCGAACAGTACGCAGTCGACGACCGATCGAGCGGTGAGGTCGCCGTTTGCCTGCC
Source organism: Dactylosporangium sp. NPDC051485 (assembly GCF_040682015.1). Lineage (NCBI taxonomy): Bacteria > Bacillati > Actinomycetota > Actinomycetes > Micromonosporales > Micromonosporaceae > Dactylosporangium > Dactylosporangium sp. NPDC051485. The sequence continues at coordinate 42,095 of NZ_JBFAZW010000025.1, read as the reverse complement.
GCGATCCGTCCTGAACGAAGTCCGGCGGGAACAGGGAAACCACCCGGATTCCTTCCGGCCTGAGCCGGTGCGAGAGGATCTCAGCGAGCCCGGCGTGGGCATGCTTAGCAGCGTAGAACGCGGGGTGCGCGCCAGAACGACGGTGCCCGATCTCGCCGCAGGCGGAGATGATGTTGATGATGTCGGGCCTCGGTGAGGCCCGCAGCAGCGGCAGTAGATGTTTGGTCAACAGTACGGTGCCGGTCCCGCCCGCAGCCATCACGCTCTCGATGTGCTCGTCCGAGGCGTCTCCAAGGTCATCACCTTCAATGTAGGCAGCACCGTTATTGATCAGAACATCGAGATGCTCTGTTCGATCGGCCAACGTTGCAGCGAACGCGCGCACCGAATCAGCCTCGCCCAGATCGCAGCGAAATGCCTCCGCCCGACCAGGCCCGCGCTGGCTGACCACGCTGGCAACGTGCTCGGCCGCTGCCAGACTCCGGGCCGAGAGGAACAGCTGTGCACCGTGCTCGGCAAAGGCTTCTGCCAGCAACCGTCCCGTATCACGTCCAGCGCCGGTGACAGCGACGCGCAGCCCGTCAAGATTCATGGTCGGCAGCGAAGCACCTCAACTTGGGTTGAAGTCAACAGGGCCACGCCACGATCGGACATCCGCTCTTCGGCAGGACAGGAAGTCCGAGACGTTGGAGTACGACGGTGGGCGGCCGGTCACCGCCTACGTACCGGCGGCCGCGGCCGAGGCGGTCGTCTTCGCTGGCGACGGGCAATTGATCACGTCGTGGGGAGAGGTTCTGGAGGCTGCCGATCTGCCACCCACGATGATCATCGGTGCCCACCGTATCGAGGACGAGACGCTGCGGCTGCACGAATACTCACCGGGCCGTAGCACGGCTGCGTTCGCCTTCGACCCGCAACGGTTCGCGGCCCATGAGAAGTTCTTCGTCGAGGATGTCCGGCGATGGGCGGCGAACCGCCTGGCCGTCAGGCTGCCAGCCGGCCGAACCGCGGTGTTCGGCGTGTCGGCCGGTGCGGAACTCGCGCTGGCCATGGGGCTGCGCCATCCCGACATCTACGGCGCGGTCTTCTGCGCCTCGCCCGGGGCAGGGTACCGGCCGCTCGCCGCGCTGCCCGGCCGACTTCCGCGTACCTACCTCGTCGCCGGCACCGAGGAACCGTTCTTTCTCACCAACGCGACCCGGTGGGCGGACGCGTTACGCGAGGCGGGTGGGGACGTTGTCATGGCCGAACGGTCCGGCTCGCACGGCGACGCCTTCTGGAAACTCGAGTTCCCTCTAATGGTGGCGTGGGCGTTCGGACACTGATCACGCGACATTCTCATCGGCTACTTATTTACTGGTAGCACGACCGCAGCCTGGCCAGGCTGGGTCGAGGTGATCGGCAGGGTGGCTCTCTCATCGGCTGCCCACTGCTGTTTGGTGTGGCTCTCATCTGGCATGCGTCCTGCCGGTCACCGTGGCGCGGAGAGATGCCCCGGCCGTTTGGCCGGGGCATCCTCGCGTTGACCCGATGTACGGTGCCGGACAAGCCCGGATCGCGGCAGATCCGGGCACCGAAGTGGCCTAGCATGATCGCCGTGTTCGAACTGTCAGACGATCTACTGCGACTGGCACCGGGCGAGATCTGTCTACCTTTCGCCGTTGCGATCGGGTCCGGCCGCCGGTACCTGGGCAATCTCGCTGCCGCTGATGCCGTTCTCCGCCGCAGATCGCTTCAACCCCAGCACCTTCCGTCCCGGCACTGACGCGACCGAGCTCATCAAGACTGCGATCAGGGGCGAGTTCATCGATCTGCCGGGTAGCGACCTAACCGCGCTGAGCGGGCGTACCTTTGAATTCCCGATTAACCCGCACCCGGGATACATCGACGCCACTATATATCTGCGCGGCGCGCACAATCCGGTTGACATCACGCGTATCGAGTTTGGCATGGCCCGCTCGCAGTACATCGACGCAGCGCTACATGCGGCGTTCGACTTCACGCAAGAAGGCGTCGAGATCATGAACCGATCAACCATTCTTCATGCCAACTTGCGGTACGAGTATGTCAACTGATGCCGACGACGAGCAGCGACGACGGTCCTCAATTCGCAAGATCGGGTACGCGCTCATCGGCTTGAGTGCGCAGTCGTTGCCGACACAACGAGAGCCATGCCCGCGAACCCCGAGGGAGCGTCCCGATCGCCAGCGAAGTGGGCCGGGTCCGGAAGCACCAACCTGCAACCGCTTCAGCAGGGCGAATCCCAGGTCAGGCCGAGCATCTGCCCAGCTAAACCCGAGTGCCGCCACGCTCAAGTTGTGCAGGTTTGTCTCTAGCCGGGGGCACCAAAAAGAACTGCGCCACCCCCCGGGGTGTGCTAATGATCGAAGCGACCTACCCCTTGCCGCCGCTACGGCAGTCCTGACCTGCGGCACGCAACCTTCCGGCTATGGGTGGTCCGACGAACCTGGGCCACCCATAGCCAGTCCCTCCGCCGTGGGCACTGAACCGACCGATCCGACCAACCGGCAGCCGATCATCCCGCCACGATCGTTCATGCGACGACGCACTCTTCTGCCGAGAAGAGTGCGTATGGGCCGACGTCGGAGGCCATCGACTACAGCCCCTTTGCCGCACCTACCGAGTCAGACGCTGGACTCTCCACAAGCAGTCCCATCCTGCCCGTGGCAACGCTGACAGCGCCGACCGGGCAGGCTACGGGGCCTGGGACGGAACCTGCAAAATCTTGCCGAGGTCGTGGCAGCGACGGCGCCACCACGGCCACGCCATAGGGGCGCAGGGATTCGGCAATGTCCGAGCCAGGAAGTCAGCATCGAGAGGCGCAACCACCCGGGCAAGGTCGCGGCCAGCCCGCCGACCCAGCGCGGTGATGGCCCGCTCGATGAGCTCCCGATCATCCCAGAGGTCAAGGCCCGGCAGGTGCGGCTCCGGAAGATACAGTGGCCAACCGACCGCACCGAGGAAGGCCCCCCAACGCCGCAAGGCGTCCTCGACCGCCAGAGGCGGCAGGCCACGGCTCGCTTCGAAGCGGGTGATCTGGTGCCGGGTACCGGCTGACAGCGCGCGGCCCATGCCGCTTCTTTCCTAGATCCTGAGTAGAGCCACCATCGTAACCATGCCTTGTCAGAGCGGTCGATGGTCAACCGACCGGGTGCCGAGCGGGCATGCACCGAACGGCCCGACCGCACTCTATTGCCGCGTGCAGGGCGTGCCTAACCTGCTTCGTTCACTTCGGCAGGGCGACGTGGTGCCTGCGGAAGAGACTGTCGAAGAAGGCCGTGACCAGCGGGCGCGCCTGGTCCTCGTCTTGGAGCTCGTTCGTGCCGAACCGATAAACCTCGTAGCCGGCGAGGGTGAGGTCACGGCTGGCGGCCACGGTGCGCGCGTACTCGTCGCCATCCGGGAGCCAGCGTCGCTGACCATCTGCGGCCTCCCGTTCGCTCGCGTAGTGCGTCTGGCCGTCGACCTCCAGCACGATTCGGGCGCCTGCCGGTGCTACAGATGAGCTGCTTGGGCCGGCCGGTCCTGGAACCGGTGGCCACCAGGTGGAAGGTCGGGTAGCCGTCGGTGTTGCCCGTCTCCCGCAGCTCCAGCCCGATACCGGCGAGCGGCGGATTGATCGCGTCGACCAACTGGCGTTGGGCGTCTCCATCCGGCACGGTGTCGCCGGACACCATGCCTTCGAGGAAGAGAGCGAATCTGCGGTCAGATGCCTGATCAACCGCACCGAGCTCGTCGAACAGCTGCTCGACAGTCCAGTCTTCGTTGCGGTAGAAGTGCCGATCGATCTGCCCGCTGAGGCTGGTGTCCTCGAAGCCGAAGAAGAGGTCGCCGCGGCCCAAATCAAACAGCGTGGCCAGCAGGGTGTGGAATCGCTGGGCGTGGTTGACCAGGATCCACCCCGGCAAGGCCCGGGCGAGGTCGCGACGTGTCCGCTTCGGGATCGGAGGAGGGTGCTCGTCGGCCCACACGAGGTCCTGGACCGTCATGCGGTCGATCATGTGGAGGCCGGTGTTCCGTTCCACCAGGCCGACGGCGACCTCCCAGAGCCGTTCGTCCGTGACCGCCGCGGCGCTGCTCTCACCACGCTGGGCTTTGGTCTCGCCGCCTGCCGACGGCGGGAGCCCAGCCCCAACCAGGTCCTCGTCGAGCTTCGCATGAGTGCTTCCGCCAACGATCGCGCAGGCAGCCCTGAACACGATTTCACGAAGCGTCGCGACACCCGCGCCGTCAACCATCGTGTCATTCTGGCAGGCATCGCACCAAAATCATCTTCGCTCCACGGTGACCAACGCTACGGCCACGCGGTCACGGAACCACACCGGTTTCTCTGCCTACGCCATCGCGCCGACCACTGGTTCCGAGATCAGGTGCACTGTCATGCCGCGATCCGCGTGGCTTACGGGACCAGCGACGGGGTGCGGGTCGGCGGCGACAGAGGCACGAACCTGCGCCACCTTGACGGCTCGTATGCGCAGGTCATGGTCTCGATTGCCGCAGCTCAGAAGGGTCAACGACCCCTTTGGCGGGCGCAGGTGTATCTCTGGCCGGGGGCACCAAAAAGAACTGCGCCACCCCCCGGGGTGTGCTAATGATCGAAGCGACCTACCCCTTGCCGCCGCTACGGCAGTCCTGACCTGCGGCACGCAACCTTCCGGCTATGGGTGGTCCGACGAACCTGGGCCACCCATAGCCAGTCCCTCCGCCGTGGGCACTGAACCGACCGATCCGACCAACCGGCAGCCGATCATCCCGCCACGATCGTTCATGCGACGACGCACTCTTCTAGCCGCGTACAGCGTGCGTTCATGCCGGTCTTGAGGTGTCGGCCGATTGACGTGCGGTTGCTAAAAGCCTTTGTGGAGCGTGTCAGGCGGGCTCAGGTCGATCGGGTTGGGGCCGGTCAGCACGCCACCCTCTACGGGTAGGGTGTGTCCGGTGATCCATGCGGCGTCGTCGGAGCCGAGGAACGCGACCGCTGCGGCGATGTCCTCTGGCTCGCCGACGCGGCCGAGCGGGTACATCGGCTTGAGCTTCTCCAGCGCGTCCCCCTGGGAGTCCCAATTCGGTGTCCGGACGGTGCCGGGGGCGACCACATTGAAGCGCACGCCGAGCGGGCCGTACCGGGCGGCGTAGTTCTGCGACATCGCGATCTGGCCGGCTTTCGCCGCTGCGTACTCCACGTTGCCGAAGGCCGCGATGCCGTTTACCGAGCTGATCGTGACTACGTTGCCGCGAGTCTTCACCAGGTGCGGGATAGCCGCCTGAATGCAACGGGCGGCGCCGACGAGGGTGAAGTCGAGCTGACGGTGCCAGTCCTCGGCTGAGGTGTCCTCGGGCATCGAGGTGACGATGCAGCCGCCCGCGTTGTTCACCACCAGATCGAGCCGGCCAAACCGCCCGACCGCCGCGGCGACCGCGGCGTCGACGTCGGCGCGTGAGGTGACATCGACCTTGACCCCGAGCGCGCGCTCCGCGCCGACCTCCTCGGCCAGCGCTGCGACCGCGTCCTCCAGCAGGTCCGTGACGACCACCGCACCGCCCTCGGCGGCGACCCGCCGTACGACGGCCTGCCCGATGCCCTGTGCCGCCGCCGTGACGAGCGCGACCTTGCCCTCGAATCGCCGCATCACCACTCCTCCAGAATCTTTGCCGCCATTCTCCCCGCGATCCAGCCCCGGCTTGGCGGCACCGAGACCGCGGCAGAGCACAATCAAACCACCGCCCGCGATCGCCCCGCCCACAACACCCAGGTCGATCGTCGTGAGCAGCCGATCGATGAACACCATCGCCGCGGCATCCGCTATGCCGCGATCCGCGCGCTTACGGTCAACTGAAGAGATCAGCCGTCCGGACGGTCCAACACCGCGACGAGGGGCGGCGGAGGGCAACAAGGGCACGAACCTGCGCCACTCCAGCGACATCATCGCGCAGGTTGGAGGCTCAATAGCCGCTGCTCACCGGTGGTGCCGGCCGTTTCGGCTGGCGCAGGGGTATCTCTAGCCGGGGGCACGTCACAGAATTGCAAAAAGCTCAACGCGACCCTCCGATCACTGATCGTGGAAGCCGGTTTCACGTTCGAATAGACGATCGAGGATGCCCCGGCCGAGCGGCCGGGGCATCGTCGCGTTCACCCGAGGTACCGTGCCGGACGCGCCCGGATCGCGGCATGACAGTGCAGCCGATCAAGGCATTGCGGTGCGTCGAGTGAGCGGAACTTCCACGTCCAAATCTGTCCATGTGCTTCGAAGGACAGTCGAAGGCTGCTGGCCTGCTCGGGCGGAACCGGCAGGTAGTTACTGACATAGCGCCAGGGGTGCCGCTCACCGCCGCCGGTTGCGCTCGCCAAGGTGTAGTGCGTGCCGATGTTGTCGGTGACCGTCTGCCGGATCTCCAGCAGGTGTATGGCTGGCCAGTCGGGGGGATCGGTTTGCGGGTTGGCGAGCCAGGTCTCGTGCGCCTGGCGGTAGGTCCGCAGCGCTCGGTCGGCTCCCGGCCCCCTTCCTTCCAGACGCAGCGTGACATGGTTAGCGATCTCCAGACCGACCAGCCAAGCCTCGACGTCTCCCATCTCGGCCACCACCTGAGGCGCGTGCAGCACTGCCGGCGCGGTACCGCCGTCACGGTCACGAGGAACACCTGCTCTGGCTCCCCGAAGTCGACATGCACGACACCATCGGCGATGAGCTCTTTGCTCATCTCGTTCGGCCGCAAGGGATGCCGGCCGCCTGCCATGACGAGGATTTGGGTCGCCTGACGCACGTCCACCATGCAACGGACCGTAGCAAGTGGTCGTAAGCAGTCGTAGGCGAACACGTTGTGCGACCGGCGCCGGTGCTGCAACCATTGCGACATGACGATCAGCCGAAAGGACCATGCCGCGTAAGCGACCGGGAACGATTCGTGCCGCACAACGAGCTGCCGGTCATGCCATCCGCCAGTGGGCGCATGAAGGCGGCCCTGTCGACCGGCTATCTCCCACGACGACCGCCGCAGTCCGCGTGGTCGAGCACAGCGGCTATCTCGACCGATGCGCGCAGGACTGGGCGTGCTACGACCCCGACCCGTTCCACGAGCACGTCCGTCCCGGACGTACCGCGGCTTTTTCTTCTCGACTACCGGAACTTCCTACGCCAACCTGGCCGGAAGCTGCGACTTGAGGCTTCGCTGTGCTCGGCCTGTCCCGGCTGTCAGTACGAGGACGTTGCGGTTGTGAGGGACGCGCTGGAGGCCGTCACCCGCCTCCTGCCGCCGTCGGCGCGCGCGGAGATGCGTCGATTGGTGACCCGACTTGACCACGAGTTCGGCGTCGCACTCTGCCCGATTCCAGCCCCAAGGCAAGGTGGTCAGGTGAACCGTTGCCCTGGTGGCATCGCCGGATCTACCGAAACTGACAATGCCTGAGACCCCGATGCCTGCGACCGTCAGCAAGGCGCCCGTGGCCAGGTTGTCGGGCGTGGAAACGGCGCAGGGCAGGGGCGCCCCTGCATCTCTGCATGATCAGGTGAACGCTCTTCGGCTACGAGCGCACCCGATCACGGCTGAATACGCGCGGCTTGTCGAGCAGGATGCGCGACTCGCGGAGCGGGACGCGGTGGTCGCGGCGTTGACCTCCCCCGGGTCGGTCCGCGCCGCCGTTTGGGGCGCGGCCTTGCTCATACTCCTGCGCTGCACGCGACAGCCTGCGGGTTCTTTCCAAAGATCATTTGACCCTGCTCGACGTAGATCTCCGCCTTGGACAGGTCCGCCTCGGCGGGGAACGGCACATCGAGAGAGACCGCGATGCCTTTGAGGGGCTGGGAGGTGCCGTACACAATGTGGCCCGTCTTGTCCCGGGCGATGATGTGCAAAGCCGGCTGGCACAGCGGGGCTTTCGGCAGGTCCGTCACGATCTCGAATGTCATCGGCACGTAGCCGCCAGTGCCGGGCGCGCCGTAGGTGACGTTCCGCGCGGTCACGCTCCTCGGCCACGCCGCAAAGACGCTGGCCGGCAGCAGCTTGTTGTCGCGGATCTCGAACGACAGCGAGGCCACCGTCTCGGGCCCCTGCAGCACGTGGATCAGGCCCCCGATGCCAAGCCGCTGCCCGGGCAGCAGGACCGGCAGGTTGGCCAGGCCGAGCTTCGGCTCACCCACCGGCGCTCCCGTCGCCGTCATCGGCTGCACGGTGACGTAGTTCTGCACCGCCGCCTGGTCGCATGGGTTCTCCACGATGAAGCCGTACCAGAAATCGGCACCATGCCGGTCGAAGCCGGACTCCAGGACGCGCGGGGAGCAGGCCGGCGCCGTGGCCGGGGCGCTCGATGATGCGCTTGTCGGCGGCGGCGACGGCTCGTCGTGGGGACCGGTCGTGCACGCCGAAACCATGGCGGAGAACAGGCTCAGGACGAGCATGCCCGCTGCCACCCGCGACCGGCGGCGAGTTCGCAGCGCCTCTCTCGGATTCGGCTCCTCGTCAGCCATTCCGCACGCCTTGCACGGCCTCGGTGCGGAACCACTTCGGCAGACCCATACCGAGTACCTCGTCCTGCAGCAGGGTCAACTGGGCTCGGTAATCGGCCAGCAAATCGCTTGTCGCCGCCCGCAGCGCGGCAAGAAACTCGGCCTCCGTCAGCGTGCGCAGCACGCCTTCATCGATATCGAAATCCCAGCTCACCAGAGCACGGCTCTGCACCCTGACCTCGCCTCGGTCGGATGCGCCACGGACAACGAGTTGCTCAAACCGCTCCCAGTAGATGCGCTCCTCGGGGCGCCCATAGCCGTCGTCTCGCAGTCCGCCAAGATGCGCGTCGAGCGCGTGCAGATACTCGCGGCGGAACTTGGCCCACAGCGCGACGGCGAGACGGGCGAGCTGATACGACAACGTTGACGCGGCGTAACGCCGGAAAGCACCACTCACGAACCAAACCCGGACGTAGTCATCAGCGCGTGCCTCTGCGCCGATACCGCCATCCGGCGACGAAGCCGTAACGCCGAGTTCCGCGAGTCGGCCCGCGAAGCGATCCATGATCGATGATCGTTACCTACGCCCGGGCCCGGCACTACCCGATGTCCAATTTCGAGGCGAATGAGCGATTTTGCGCGTCAGGTGGCAGCGCCGTCGAGCGTGTCGGATGGCAGCGCTTCCGCCAACTGAAGACACTTGTGCGCGTCCTGCCCCCAGTTCCCGCAGCCGCACAGCGAGCGCGTAGGCGTACTCCGCGGCGTCCTGGTGGTACCGCTCCTCGTCGTACTGCTTGCACAGTGGGCGCGGGCTCACGAGGGTGCTGGCAACTCATCTGCGGCTCAGACTGCCGTTACGAGGAACCCTGCCAGAGTGATCCGGTAGAGATCCGGATCGTCGTCGAACGGTTGGCCCTCGCGCACGAAGCCGAACCACGCGCGCAGAACGTCCTCAGCCAGTTCCAGGGGGTGGAACGGCAACGGATACGGCTCCTCGTCCTCCCAATCCGGATCCGGTTCGACCGGGCGCTCACCAGCCCAATACGGCGCCTCGAACGTGAACGGCACGCCGATGTTCTCGTGGATGCCGTGGTCCGGCGACAGACCCAGCGACCGCCAGAGCTCACCGTCGCCGGTCCACACCGCGAACGCAAGGTAGTCGACAACGCTGTGCATCGCATGCAGGTACAGGGTCCGGCCCTTCGCCTCGTCCAGGAAGCGCTGATCGAGCTTCGAGGGCCGGTCCAGCGCGACGTCGCCGGTGCACACGATCGACAGGCCGGGGAAGCAGCCGGCGTAGACGTACGCGTCGGCGGGGTTGGCGTTCCGGCCGAGCGTGCCATCCCCGATCTCGGTCAGGCGGTGCTCTGGATACAGCCGCTCGACGAGACTTCTGGTTGCCGCACGGTCGATCGGCGGCGCGGCCTTGAGCACCGAGCGCACGTCGCCCTCGCTGTAGAACAGCATCCAGTCCTTCGCGCCCATGCGCTTCCCCTCCGACTCACGACGGGCAGCAGCCTACCGACGGCATGCTGGGCTGGCGGCTGATCCACAACACAACCCCAGCCGCGAGGAAGACTGCGGTACGTAGGCAGAGCGCTCAGCAGGACGCCGGCGTTCCTTGGCCGTCCTGGAGGTTCGAGAGCATGTGGCGCACCAGGCGTTCCAGCTGCTGTACCTCGGCGGGGGTGAGCCCGGCGACGGTGACGCGTTCGAGGTCGCCCCAGAGGTTCTGGACGCGCTCGTAGATGGCGCGGCCCTCGGCAGTCAGGCTGACGAGGGTCACCCGCCGGTCGGTCTCCGACGGGACCCGCTCGACGATGCCCGCCTTCTCCATGCGCGAGAGCATCTTTGCCGTCGTGGGCGGCTCCACGCCCAGCCAGCGGGTGAGCTCGGCCTGGGACCGCGGGGGCGAATCGAACAGGCGCATGACGATCAGCTCCTGACCGGCGCTGAGCCCCGTATCCCGCAGCAGCTCCTGTGACATGGCTCGATGCGCCCGCGCCAGGGTGGGGATCAGCGGGCTGATCACCCCTTGGACCGCCGAGGTGAAGTCAGCCGGTTTCGCGTTCACGACTCTCCCCGGAAATAATAGTAAGCCGGCTTATGTTCTCCTCTAGTGTCCAGCTCAACGAAGGAGAACGTCATGAACACCAGTGTCACACCTTCCACCGGCTCGCGGCTGATCGCCGTCGTCGGGGCGACGGGCAAGCAGGGCGGCTCCGTCGTCGACGCGCTGCTGGAGCGGGGCGCGCGGGTGCGCGCCCTCGTGCGCGATCCCGGGGCGCCCGCCGCGCAGCACCTCGCCGACCGCGGTGTCGAACTGACGGCCGGCGACCTGGGCGATGCCGCATCGCTCGACACCCTCTTCGACGGCGTGGATGCCGCGTTCGCGATGACCACACCGATCCCCGCCGGCACCGGGCAGGAGACCGCCGACGGTACCGCGATCGCGGACGCCGCCGCACGCGCGCAGCTGCCGCATCTGGTGTTCAGCTCAGTCGGCGGCGCCGAGCGCGAAACCGGCGTTCCGCACTTCGAGAGCAAGCGCCGGGCCGAGGAGCACATCGCAGCGCTCGGCATCCACCACACCTTCCTGCGCCCCGTCTTCTTCATGGACAACTTCGCCGGCTTCTCGACCAGCGTCGAGCATGGCCAGGTTGTCGTACGGATGGCGATGCCCGGCGACATCCCGCTGCAGATGGTCGCCGTCAGCGACATCGGGAAAGCGGCGGCGGCGATCCTGCTCGGCGCGACCGCGGTCGAAGGCACCAGCGTGGAGATCGCCGGCGACAGCCTGACCGGCAAACAGATCGCGCAGGCGATCGGCGCCCACGCCGGCCTTCCCGCACGCTACGAGGCACTGCCGCTCGAGGCCATCGCCTCCTTCGGGGACACCGCCGCGATGTTCCGCTGGTTCACCGAGACCCCCGCCTACCAGGCCGACTTCGCCGCGACGCGCGCGCTCGTGCCCAGCGTCCTCGACTTCTCCTCCTGGCTCGCCTCGTCGGGCTGGAACCCCGCCGCATCGTAAACGGAGTACCGCATGACGGCCCGCCCGGTCGAGCACGGACAGCGGGATCACGATGCCGCCTCGACGGTCTGGTGGAAGCGTTCGCGGAGCGTCGCCTCGCGGTACTCGGTGCGGAACAGGCCCCGGCGTTGCAGCAGCGGTACGACGTGCTCGACGAACGCGGGCAGGCCGTCGGCGATGACGTCCGGCATGAGGGTGAACCCGTCGGCGGCGCGGGCCTCGAACCAGTGCTGGACGACGTCGGCGACCTGCTCGGGCGTACCGGCGGCGACGAGGTGACCGGAGCGCCACAGCCGCCGCAGGATGTCGCGGACGGTGCGGCCCTGCCGGGCCAGTCGCAGCGCGCCGGTGTGCAGCACGTGGACGTCGTCCGCGCCGGGCAGCAGCCGTTGCGGCACCGGCCGGTCCAGGTCGAGCGCGCCGGGGTCGACGCGCAGTTTCGCGGCCAGGCCGGGCAGGGCGCCGGGGTGCTGGGCGAGGTCGTCGAGGGCGGCTAGGCGGTCGAGGGCCTCCCGTTCGGTACCGCCGATCGTCGTCATCAGCCCCGGCAGGACCGCGACCGCCGCCGGGTCCCGGCCGTGACCCCGGGCCCGGGCGCGGATGTCGGCGGCGTACGCGGCGGCGTCGGGGACGGTGACCGCGCCGGAGAAGACCGCGTCGGCGGTGCGTGCGGCCAGGTCCCGGCCGGGGTCGGAGGCGCCGGCCTGCACGATGAGCGGGTAGCCCTGCGGCGACGGGGGCAGCGGCAGCGGTCCCCGGACCTGAAAGTTGGTCCCGCTGTGCTCGATGGGCCGCAGCAGCGCCGGGTCGGTGAAGCGGCCGGACGCGACGTCGGCGACGACCGCGCCGGCCGGGAAGCTGCGCCACAGGGCGAGCACGACGTCGACGAACTCGTTGGCGCGGGCGTAGCGGTCCTGCCGGGCGGCGATGCCGCTGCCGCCGAAGTTGCCGGCGACGACCGGCACGAACGTCGTCACCGCGTTCCAGCCCGCCCGGCCATTGCTGATGAGGTCGAGGCTCAGAAACCGCCGGGCGATGTTGTACGGCTCGTTGAACGTCGTCGACGCGGTCCCGATCAGCCCGATGCGTTCGGTGGCGCGGGCGATCGCGGTCAGCACGAGGGTCGGTTCGAGGTAGTAGGCGCCCTGCGGGTCGTGGGTGATGTCGCCCCACAGTCCCGGCACGTCGGACAGGAAGACGGCGTCGAGCAGGCCGCGTTCGGCGACCCGGGCCGCCTCGACCCAGCGGTCGACGTCGGCGTAGGTCGCCGGGTCCGCCGCGGGCCACCGCCACGCGCCCGGGTGCACGCCGAGGCCGGCGCCGACGAGGTGGACGTTGAGATGCAGCTGCCGTTGGCCTTCGCGCTGGGGGACGACGCGCTTCGTACCACTCACGAGGCCGCCCCCGCGCGCTGCGGCCGGCTCGGGATGAACCACGCGGCGGCGGCCAGCAGGGCGGCGAGCCCGGCGACGACCGCGGCGCCGAGAAACGCGTCCGCCACGCCGGCCCGGCCGGTGGCGACGCCGAGCAGGACCGCGAGTCCCAGGGCACCGCCGATGGCGAGCGTGGCCTGCAGGAGCCCCGACGTGACGCCCGCGTCGGCGGGATCGGTGCGGGTGAGGACGATGACGTTGAGCGGCACGATCGTCAGGCCGGCGGCGAGGCCGAGCAGCACCTCAGGGCCGGCGACCGCGGTCAGGTAGCCGCTGTCCGGACCGACCCGGGCGAGCAGCAGCAGCGCCCCGCCGCCCAGCAGCAGCCCGGTGACGGCGAGGAACTCGGGCCGCAACCGGCGAAACAGCGCGGGCGCGGTCCGCGCGCCGACCATGAGCGCCGCCCCGAACGGCAGGAACGCCAGGCCGGTGCGCAGCGGGTCGAGGCCCATGGCCCGCTGCAGCAGCAGGGTGAGGAAGAACAGGAACCCGGTCAGCACGAACGCCAGCAGCACCAGTACCGCGAACGCCCCCGCCTTGGCCCGGTCGGCGAACACCCGCGGCGGCAGCAGCGGCGACGCGACCCGCCGCTGCGTCACCGGCAGCGCGGCCAGGGCGGCGACGGCGCACGCCAGGACCGCGACGGCAACGGCGTCCCGCCAGCCCGCGTCGGCGACCCGCACGAGCCCGTACACCAGCGCCGTGGTGCCCGCCGCCGACAGCGCCGCACCGATGATGTCGAGCCGCCCGCGCCCGGCCGCACCCTCGACCGGGGCCGGCGGGCGGGGCAGGAGGCGGGCCGACAGGACGAGCACGAGCAGGCCGATCGGCACGTTGACCAGGATCGTCCACCGCCAGTCGCCCGCCCAGGTCAGCACCCCGCCGAGCAGCATGCCCGCGCCCGCGGCCAGCCCGGTCACCGTCGAGTAGACGCCCAGGGCGCGGTCGCGGCGCTCCCCCTCGAAGCTCAGCGACAGCAGCGCCAGCCCCGCCGGTCCGGCCAGGGCCGCCCCCGCGCCCTGCACGACCCGCCCCGCGGCGAGCCAGCCGATCGCCGGCGCGAGCCCCGCGGCCGCGGAGCCGAGCGCCAGCAGGGCGATGCCGGCCAGGAACGCGCGCCGGTGCCCGATGAGGTCGCCGACCCGCCCGGCAACGAGCAGCCCGCCGCCGAACGCCAGCAGGAACGCGTTGACGACCCAGGTCAGCTCGCCGGTTGCCAGGTGCAGGTCGCGCTGCAGGTCCGGCAGCGCCACGGCCACGATCGTCCCGTCGAGCTGGAGCATGAACTCCGCGCCGACCACCGCTACCAGCAGTAGCCCGCCCTTTTGTACGGTCATGACAATCATATTGAACTGATAAGTTCAAACTGGCAAGTTCAAGGAACTGGTCGTTGCGGTAGGCTCAACCCGTGGCGACGACGCAACCCGGCCGCGGCCGGCTCGACAAGCGCTCGGCGATCCTCCAGGCGGCCGGCACGGTCTTCACCGAGCAGGGCTTCACGTCCGCCAGCATCGACGCCATCGCGCAGCTCGCGGGCGTCGCCAAACCCACGGTGTACAACCACTTCCAGGACAAGGAATCCCTCTTCCGCACCGTCATGCGGGAGGGCGCGGACCGCACCGCCGCGCGGATCATCGCGGCGCTGGACACGATCGACGACGACGCCGACCTGACCGCCGAGCTGACCCGGGTCGCGCACCAGGTCATCGAGTGCCAGCTCAGCGACGAGGGGTGGGCGCTGCAGCGGCTGCTGTACGCGGAGGTGGCCCGCTTCGCCGACCTGTACGACGACGTGGTCAGCCAGGGCGGCGTCCCCATCCTCAACGCGCTGGCCGGCCGGCTCGCCCGCCTCGCCAACCGCGGCCGCCTCGACGTCGACGACGTCATGCTGGCCGCCGCGCAGTTCATGAGCCTCGTCGCCGGCAACCTGCCCGCCCTGTCCGCGCTCGGCACCCGCCCCGTCCCCGCGGGCGAGCTGGACCGCGCGGTCAACGCCGGCGTGCGGACCTTCCTGCGCGCCTTCGCCCCGGCCCGCACCTGAAGGCGCTATCGGCCGCGGAAGGCGACCTCGCCGTTCGTCGCGGTGAGTGGCAGCTCCACGCGCAGGCTGGTGCCCGCCCCGCGGGGGCTGTGCAGCACGATCCGGCCGCCGAGCGCCTCGACGCGGTCCTTGAGACCGACCAGGCCGGTGCCGCGGGCGAAGTCGGCGCCGCCGATGCCGTCGTCGCTGACCGCGAGGCGTAGCACGGTGTCGGCTTCGACGGTGACCGTGACGGCCGACGCCTGCGCGTGCTTGGCCGCGTTGGTCAGCGTCTCGGCGACGACGTAGTACGCGCTGACCTCGACCTGCTCGGGCAGCCGCCGTTTCGTGCGCATGTCGAGGTCGACCGGGATCGGCGAGCGGCGGGCAAGGGAACGCAGTGCCGGGCCGAGACCGCCTTCGGACAGGATGGCCGGGTGGATGCCGCGGGATATCTCGCGGAGCTCGTCCAGGGCGCTGGCTGCCCCGGTGACGGCGCGCTCGAGTTCGGTGGCGAGCGCGTCGAGCTCCGGCGGCAGCGCCTCCTGGGCCGCGCGCAGTTGTAGCGCCAGTGCGACCAGCCGCTGCTGGGCGCCGTCGTGCAGGTCCCGCTCGATGCGGCGGCGGATCTGATCGGCGGTGGCGACGAGCCGCGCGCGGGAGGTGGTGAGTTCGGCCTGGCTTTCGGCGTTGGCGATGGCGGTCGCGATGAGCTCGGTGAAGTCGGCCAGCCGTTGTTCGGTGTCCTGGGGGAGCCGTCCGCGGCGGGACCCGACGTCCATGGCGCCCCAGACCCGGCCCTCGACCAGGATCGGGCTGGCGACCGCGGAGCGCAGTCCCGGGAGAGCGGCGTCGGGCAGGCTCTGCGACTCCGGGTCGTCCACGTCGCGGCGAGCCGCGCGGCCGGTGGCCTGGACCGCCGCCATGGCCGAGTCGGGATGGGGCTTGCCGCGCACCCCGGGCTGGCTGCTGCCGAAACCGTAGTCTCCCAGCAGCGTCGCGTCCCCGTCGGGCTCGAACCGCACGATCGCCGTACCGTCGGCGTCGAAGAGCGTGGCGACCTCTTCGGCCACCGTGGCGAACACAGCATCCGGACCCACCCCGCGGGCGACCAGGGTCGCCACCCGCCGCAACGCCGCCTGCTCGTCGGCGATCCGGTGGAACTCGGCGTACAGCTGGGCGTTGTCGAGGGAGACGGCGAGCTGGCCGGCGATGAGCTTGACGCCGTCGAGCCGTTCGGTGGTGAAGGCGCCGCGGATGAGCCGGTTCTCCAGCAGCAGTATCGCCCGCAGCGTGCCGCGGCTGAGGATGGGCACGGCCAGCAGCGCGCAGCAGGTGACGCCGGTGAAGTAGGGGTCGCGGGCGAAGCGGTCGTCCTGGGTAGCGTCGGGCACGACGAGCAGTTCACGCATTCGCTGGGCGTATCGCAGCACGGACATCGGGACCGGGGGTTCGCTGGCCGTTGCGCAGAGCCGGGCGGTGCCACCGCTGCCCGGGGTCGGCAGCAGCCAGTGCTGCCGCTCGTCGCTCCACAGCGGCAGGTGTACGGCGGTGGCGCCGGTCATCGCGCTGAGCAACTGGGCCACGCGGGCGTGCAGCCGTTCGACGCTGGTCTCGGAGCTCAGCGCCTGCGACGCGGACAGAATGCCGAGCAGGTCGAGCGTTCCGGTGGTGACGGTGACCCGTTGGTGCCGCACGTCATCGGGCCGGCCGTCGCGCTGGTCGCCGCCCGGCGCGGTGGTCGCGTCGGATTGTGGCCGCAGGGTCGGGTAGGCCCAGTCGAGTTGGCGGACTTTCGCGGTCGCGCCCCAGGCGCGATACTCCTCGCGCGCCTGCATGAGCAGGCGGTAGCCGCCGTATTCGAGGCCATGGGCGAGATGGAAGCGGGCCGCGCGTTCGGTGATCAGGGCCCGGTGCCAGGGCCGCCGGTGCTGGGCGGCCTCGCGCCGGGCGGCGTCGAAGGCGAGGGCGGCGGCGCGGAAGTCGCCGACCGCCCAGGCCCGCTCGGCCTCGAGCAGCCGCAGCAGGGGCAGGAAGTTCGCCGGCGCGTCCGCGGCGTGGCCGGCCAGCCACCGCGTCGCCTCCTCCAGTTCGGACAGCAGATCGTCGCGTTCGTCACCGTGGCTGTCCCGGGCCTGTGCGGCGAGGGCCAGCCCGCGCAGGAGGTGGGCCAGGGCGGTCGGGTAGAGGCCCAGGGCCGTCGGCAGCAGCGGCATCGCCGCCGCGGTGTGCCGGGCCAGGGCGACCGGGTCATCGAGGACGGCGGCGGCGAGCGCATGGTTGACATGCGCGTGGAACAGCACGAACGGGTCCACGTGCCCCTCGGCCGCCACCTCGTCGGCCGCCGCCGCCGCACTTTCGCCGCGCAGCACACCGGCCAGCCATCGGTAGGTGTCCAGCCACTGACCAACCCGCTCGCTGCCGGTACGCCGCACGAAGGCCAGCCCTGTCTCCACCTCGGCGACGAAGCTGTCGAGCGTCGGCGTGCAGTCCAGCATGCCGACCGCGACCGTGTAGTAGGTATAACCGGCGCGGGCGAGGTCACCCGCCGCGATCAGCCCCTCCCGGGCACGCCGGCCTGCTCGGACAGCGTTTTCGACCGGCTCGAACCAGCCACAGGCGTACGCGAACCGGTAGCGTATCTGCGAAGCGTCGGGCTCGTAGCCACGGGCCTCGGCCAGCACCAGGCTCCGCCGCAACGCCCGATACGCGGCGGCATATTCGCCCAGCATCAGGACCTCGGAGGAGGCGTGGCTGGCGGTCGCGAGCAGGGTGGGGCACAGGCCGTGCTCGAGCCAGATCTCCAGCGCTTCCAGGCTCAGCCAGCGGCACGTCACGAAGTCGGGGGTGACGTAGGCCGCCGGCAGGATCGTATTGAGCAGACGGGCCGTGGCGATCAGCGTCGGGTCGGTGATGTCCGGGCCCATCCCGTCGGTGCTGTCGGTGTCGTCCAGCCACCGGCGCAGATGACGGTGCAGGCGATCGAACCGTTGGTCGAGTTCGGCCTGGAGCCGGTCCGCCGCCGGCACGGTGACGCCGAGCTCCCGCAGCGACTCGAGACCGAGCCCGATCGCCTCCGCGAGCCGGTTGCGGTGCGTCAGGCTGCGTATCTGCACCACCGTGGCGTCGACCCGGTCGATGACGTTGGCACACAACCCCGTGATCGTGTGGTACTCCTCGTCTGCCTCGTCCAGGCGGCCCAGGCCGTACAGCGCGGCGTGCCGGCCGGTGTGCACCTCGATCAGCGTGGCGGTCTCAGCCGGGTCGATGAGCTGCAGCGCCGCGGCCAGCAGCTCGTTCACCAGTGCGTGGTTGCCGACCAACGCCGCCTGATCGACGGCGCGCCGCAGCAGCAGCACCACCCGGCGCCGCTCCGCCGGGTCGTGGACCGCGTCGACCACCCGCAGGTACTGCTCCGCCGCGACCGCGAACCACTCCGGCACCTCGGCCAGCCGCCGCGCCATGGCCAGCTGCAGGCTGCGGCGCCGCTGCCGGTCCTGCCCGCGCAGAACCGCCTCGCGGATCCGGTCGTGGCGAAACCGCACCGCCTCCCGCGCTCCGGGCTCCACCAACAGCAGGCCCTCGTCGAGGGCGGGCGCCAGCCGCTGTTCCACCACGTTCGCCGGCACGGCGGTCGCGGTCCCCAGCAGGCGCAGCTCAGCTCGCCCGCCAAGACACGCCATCGCCTCCACCAGCGCCGGGACGGGCTCGACCCGCGCCCCCAGCGACCCGGCCACCTCCGGCCGGCCCAGGTAGGCGCACACGGCCGCCGCGTCCCACCACCATCTGCCGGCCGCCGCCGTCAGCGCGCCGTCGCGGCGCAGCGCATTGAGCAGCTGCACCGTCTCGTACGGGTTGCCGGACGTGTGCGGCCTGATCATCCCGGCCAGATCCGCCGCCGCGCTCTTGTCCACGTGCAGCATCTCGGCAACCATGGTGACGAGATGCGGCATCGGCAGGTTGTCCAGCCGCAGGTGCCGTACCGCCGGCTGTTCCCGCCACGGCGACAGCGCCGCCGCCAGTGCATTCCCCGTGTCCGCGCCGTTCTGGCGATAGGCGCCCACCAGCAACAGCCCTTCGATCGACTCCTCACTGAGCACCACATCGACGAAGCCCAGCGGTGTGCGTCCCGCCCACTGCAGGTCGTCGATGAACACCACCACCGGCCGGTGCGGCGAGGCGATCGCGCGCAGCACCTGCGTCGCCGTGCGCTGCGTGCGCACCTGCGCGGTCAGCGGATCGCCCGGATGTGGCGGCACCTCGAGCAGCGCCGCGAACTCCGGCACCAATGCGGTCAGCAGGCCCGCGTTCGGGCCGACCGCCGCCAGGATCCGCTCCCGGATGGCGGCCAGCTCCTGCTCCGGCTCGGCCAGCAACAGCCGGCCCAACGCGCGAAACGCCTGATGCACCGCGTCGAACTCCAGATCCCGCCGGTACTGGTCGAACTTGCCCACCAGGAACCAGCCGTCCCGGCCCGTCACCACCGGCCGCAGCTCATCGACCAGCGTCGTCTTGCCCACCCCCGCCGCTCCGGCGACGAGCACCCCGCGGCACCGGCCCGCCAGCGCGTCCTCGAACGCCGTACGCAGCGCCGCCACCTCCGCGTCGCGACCCACCAGCCGCGACGGCGGCGACAACCGCGGCGCAACGTCGCGCTCACCCACCCGCAGCTCGGCCGCCGCCCGCGGATCCGCGTCGCGCAGTCGCTCGAGGTCGTGGACCACGCCCTCGGCGGTCTGGTAGCGGTTGTCCGGCTCCTTCTCCAGCAGATGCATGATGATGTCGGACAACGGCCTCGGCACGGCCGGGTTGACCGCCGCCGGCGGCACCGGCACCCGAGCCAGGTGGTCGTGCGTGAGCCGCAGCGGGTCCGCGGAACCGAACGGCGGCGCGCCCGTCGCCAGCTCGTACAGCGTCGCGCCCAGCGAGTACAGGTCGGCCCGTTGGTCCACCGGCCGGCCGGTACGCCCGGTCTGCTCCGGCGCCAGGTACGCCAGCGTGCCGACGATCTCGGTGTGCAGGGTGAACTCGGGACGAATCTCGGCCAGCGACGTCGCCAACGCGAAGTCCACGAGGCACGGCACGCCGTCGCGGGAGATCACGACGTTCGCCGGGGCGATGTCCCGGTGCAACACACCCCGCCGGTGCATCCCCGCCACCGCTCGGGCCAGCGCGACCGCCAGCCCGATCAGATCACCGACCGGCAGCGGCTTCGCCAGCCCGGCGAGGTTCGTGTCACCGGCGTCCGCCAACACGATCGACCCCGGGTACCGCGGCGCCTCCACCAGCCGCGCCACCCCGTCGACGCCGCGCAACCGCTCGAGGATCGCCAGCTCGTGCCGCAGCCGGCGCGGAGCGCTCGGCCCCAACGGCTCCTTGCGCACGACGGCGGCCCCGGCCGAGACGAGGCGCGCGACACGTGTCTGTTCGCTCTCATGGACTATCTCGCCGCGCCACATCTCGCTCCGCCGGCTCTCATCAGGACAAGTCCGTATACGCTGCCGGATACGCCTCATGTCCCTACCTACACCTATTTGTGCGCAACGGCGAGGGACGCGGTCAGGCCGGGAGAAGTCGCACCTGCGGGCCCGGACAAATCCTGGTGTCACAGCTCCTGTCGTCCGATCTGCCAGGTGTACCGCCGCCTCCCAGAGCTGCGACGATAAGCTTCCCGATCAGCAGGGCGCCCGCGTCAGCCATCGCTCAGGGCCGGCCTGACGGGCGAAAACGCGGGCCGCAGGGATCGGCCGCGGCGCGGTGAAAGATTCTCCGGGGCCGTGTCGATCCGCTAGCCGCTCGTTCGACGTGTGGGTGCGAGGGCCGAGGGACGGCCCCGCCGGAGGAGAAGAACACGATGGCGAAGTACATGCTGATCATGCGGGGCACCGACGAGTCGAACGCGGCCCTGCTGGCCGGGTTCGAGGAGCTGGCGGCCTCGACCTACAAGTACATCGAGGACCTGGTCAAGGCCGGCGTGTTCGTCGCGGCCGAAGGACTGGACGATGCGCGCCAGGGCGTCGTGGTCGACTTCAGCGGCGAGACCCCGGTGGTCACGGACGGGCCGTACGGCGAGACCAAGGAACTGTTCGGGGGCTACTTCCTGCTCGACGTCGCTTCGAAGCAGGAAGCGGTCGAGTGGGCCAAGCGGATCCCGACGGTCACCGGGGCCAAGATCGAGGTCCGGCGGGTGGCCGGCGACGACGAGACGCCGCTGGAGACCGCGGGGTCCGGGCTCGAGAGCAACGGCCAGATCTGATGGGTACGGCCGACGTCGAGGCCGTCTGGCGGATCGAGTCGGCGCGGATCGTCGCCGCGCTGACCCGGTTCACCGGCGATTTCGGGCTGGCCGAAGACGCGGCCCAGGAGGCGGTGGCCGAGGCGCTGGTGTCGTGGCCGCTCGCCGCTCCGGCGAATCCCGCCGGCTGGCTGATGGCCACGGCCCGGCGGCGGGCGATCGACGCGATCCGCCGCCGGACCGCCCTCCAGGACCGTTACGCCCTGCTGGCGGCCGACGCGGCGGTCGACGAAGAACCCGACCCCGACCGGATCGACGACGACATCCTGGCGCTGATGTTCATCAGCTGCCACCCGGTGCTCTCGCCCGAGGCCCGGGTGGCGCTGACCCTGCGCGTGGTCGGCGGCCTGTCCAGCGAGGAGATCGCCCGCGCGTTCCTCGTGCCCGTGCCGACCGTGCAGGCCCGCATCACCCGGGGCAAGAAGACGATCGCGGCGGCCGGGGTACCGTTCGAGCTGCCGCCGGCCGCCGAGCGCCGGGAGCGGCTGGGTGGCGTGCTCAGCGTCATCTACGTGATCTTCAGCGAGGGGTCGACAGCCACGTCGGGCGACCGGCTGCTGCGCCCCGAGGTCGCGTACGAGGCGATCCGGCTGGCCCGCACGCTGGCCGCGCTGCAGCCGGCCGAGCCGGAGGTGCACGGCCTGCTCGCGCTGTGCGAGCTGACGGCCGCGCGCTTCCCGGCCCGGACCGCCGCGGACGGCTCGCCGGTCCTGCTCGAGGACCAGGACCGGCGGCGGTGGGACTTCTCGGCGATCCGCCGTGGGCTGGCGGCGCTGGCCAAGGCGTCGACTCGCGGCCTCGGCCCCTACGGCCTGCAGGCCGCGATCGCCGCCACCCACGCGTCGGCGCTCTCCGTCGAGGCAACCGACTGGGACCGGATCGTCGTGCTCTACGAGGCACTCGGCCGGGTCGCACCCTCGCCGGTGGTCGAGCTCAACCGGGCGGTCGCCGTTGCCATGGCCTCGGGCCCGGCGCAAGCGCTGGCCATCGTGGACGAGCTGATCGCCTCGGATCGGCTCCCCGGTTCGCACCTGGTGCCGACCGTCCGCGGTGAGCTGCTGGCCCGACTCGGACGGCGCCCGGAAGCGCGCGCCGAGCTGGAGCTGGCGGCCCGGCTGTGCGCCAACCAGCGCGAACGCTCAGTGCTGCTGCGCAAGGCGGCCACGCTGGGCTGACGTCTCCAGCTCGGCCGGCCGGGACTCGGGGGCGGCCCGTTCGAGTGGAGATCGAGATGCCCCGGGCCGACAGGTCCGGGGCATCTGCGCGTTCGCCTTCGACGCCGGTTGGATACGGGCGGCGTGGGGCGCTGCGAGTGGGCAAGCGAAGCTCAGGGCGAATCATCCGGCGCGGGGGCGAGTCGCGCGGTCCAGCGGTCTTCGACGCGGCCGAGTTTCCACACGGCGATCGCGACGGCCCAGGCGAGGACGAACAGCCCGACGATGGCGTAGCCGGCATAGTCCAGGGGGATGTCCGCGATCGCGGCAAGGGGGCCGTGGGTGATGCCGGCCTGGTCGGCGAGCACCCCGATGAGCTCGATCGTGCCGATGATCAGCGCCACCGCGACGGAGATCGACGTGATCGTGATGTTGTAGAAGACCTTCCGGACGGGCTTGGCGAACGCCCAGCCGTAGGCGGCGTTCATGAACACGCCGTCGATCGTGTCCATCAGGCACATCCCGGCGGCGAACAGGATCGGCAGCACGAGGATGGCGTAGAACGGCAGGTTGAACGCGGCGGCACCGCCGGCCAGGACGAGCAGCCCGACCTCGGTGGCCGTGTCGAAGCCCAGGCCGAAGAGCACGCCGATCGGGTAGATGTGCCACGGCTTGCGCACGGATCGGGTGAGGCCGCCGAGGATGCGGTTCATGAAGCCGCGCTTGTTGAGCTGGTCTTCGAGGGCCTGCTCGTCGTAGTCGCCGACCCGCATGCGGCGGAAGACGCGGATGATGCCGACCAGGACGACCAGGTTGAGCACGCCGAGAATCCACAGGAACACCCCGGACACGGAGGCGCCGATGACGCCGGTGACGGAGTGCAGCTCGGAGTCGTCGTTCTCGACCTGGCCGGCGAGGGTCTTCACGCCCACGGAGAGCAGGAAGGCCAGGCCGAACACGATGGTGGAATGGCCGAGGGAGAACCAGAACCCGACGGACAGCGGCTTGCGCGCGCCGGGGATGCCGGTGTTGTCGGCCATGAGTTTTCGGGTGGTGTTGTCGACCGCGGCGATGTGGTCGGCGTCGAAGGCGTGGCGCAGGCCGAACGTGTACGCCAGCAGGCCGACGCCGGCGGTGAAGACCGGATGGTCGCCACCGAGCTGGAAGTGCTCCGGCGCGACCAGCCCGAACAGCACGCCGAAGCCGACGACGTGCAGCAGGGCGATGAACGCGGCCATGCCGCTCAAGGACCGCCAGTCGGTGCGGTTGAGGCTGCGCCGGAACCGGGTCAGCCCGGAGCCGTCCTCGGCAATGGTGTCGGGGGAACCCATGGGGACCTACTTCACGAGTGAGGGACGAACACGAGCGGCCGGCCGGCGCTCCACTGTTGCAACTTACTGGCAAATACCGCACAGTGGCAGTGGTGAAGCGAGACGATCGCGGCGGAATCCTGGTCGAGGTGCTGATCGCGGCGTCGGTGGCTTCACTCGTGGACGCTCGGTAGGTGGCCGTGCGCCGGCCGGGCAGGGCGGCGCCCAGTGCGATGGTCCTCAGCCTGTCTGGGCGCCGCCACCGACGTCGATTCTGCACTCCGCGCCGTGGCGCCGCGCCGAGGAGCTCGGCGACAGCGGCCCTGCGGCCACGCCGGGCCGCGGTGCCTACTGCACGGCTTCGAGCTGGTAGCCGCCGGCCTGGGTGCGGAACAGGGCGGCGTAGGCGCCGTCCAGGGTCATCAGCGCGTCGTGGGTACCCTGCTCGGCGATGACGCCGCCGTCGAGCACCACGATGCGGTCGGCGGCGCGGACCGCGTTGAGGCGGTGCGAGATCAGCAGGCTGCTGCGGCCCTCGCGCAGCCGGCGCAGGCTCTGGTGGATCAGGTGCTCGGCGGCCGCGTCCAGGCCGGCCGACGGCTCGTCCAGGATGAGCAGGTCGGCGCCGCCGCGCAGGACCGCGCGGGCGATCGCGAGGCGCTGCCACTGGCCGCCGGAAAGCACCACGCCGGCCGTGGGGTCGTCGGTGGGCTCGTAGACGCGGCTCAGCATGGTCCGGTAGCCGCGCGGGAGGGCCGACAGGGTGTCGTCCAGGTCGACCTCGGCCGCGGCCGCGCGCAGGCGCGGCTCGTCGCCCAGCGCGCCGAGGTCGCCGAGCGCGATGTTCTCGGCGGCGCTCAGCTCGTAGCTCATGTAGTCCTGGAACACCACGCCGACGCGGCGGCGCAGCTGCGCCACATCGCAGGCGGCCAGGTCGACGCCGTCCCAGGTGATGGTGCCCCGGGTCGGCTCGTAGAGCCGGCAGATCAGCTTGACCAGGGTCGACTTCCCGGCGCCGTTGAGCCCGACGAGCGCCACCGACTCGCCGGCCGGGATGGTCAGGTCGACGCCGCGCAGCACCCAGTCGTGCTCGGGGTGGTAACGGAACCACACGTCGCGCAGCACGATCGCGCCGCGCAGCGCGGGCAGGTCGCCGGGGGCCGCGACGGCCGGCTCGGCGACGGTGGTGACGTGCCGGTAGTGGCCGAAGAGCAGCAGGAACTCGTTGACCGTGGCGATGTCGGTGACGATGCCGGCCAGCCCGCTCTGCACGCCGGCCAGCGCGGCGATCAGCACCGCCATGTCGCCCACGCTGCCGTGGCCGGCGGCGATCCGCCCGACGTGGACGAGCAGCGCCGCGGCCGAGACCGCGCCGGTCAGCAGGGACAGCAGGCCGTTGACGCCCAGGGTGGCCCGGTCCAGGCCGCGCTCGCCCGCCTGGGCCTGGGACAGTTCGCCGAGCATCCGGCCGCGCAGGAAGGCGCCGAGGCCGAAGAGGCGGATCTCCTTGGCCGCCCGGGTGTCCAGCAGCAGCATCGAGTAGAACATCTGTCGGCGCAGGTTCGGCGTGATCCGCAGGCTGGTGTCCACGCTGCGGCGGGACAGGCGCAGCTGGGCCCACAGCATCGGCAGGGCCGAGAACAGCACCAGGGCGGCGACGGCGGGAGCGGCGACGACCAGCGTGGCCAGGAAGGCGGCGACGAGCAGGCCGGACTGGGCCAGGCCGAAGAACGCGCCGACGAGCTGCTGCGGGCCGCCCTGGCCGACGCGCTGGGCCAGGCGCAGCCGATCCTGGAACTGCGGGTCCTCGAGCTCGGCCAGGCCGGGGCGGCGGGCCAGCGCGGTGAACAGGTCGGCCTGGGTGCGCAGGGTGACCCGGCGGGCGATTTCCTGGTCGGCGTACCGCGACACGTGCTGCAGTACCGCGAAGAGCGCCCCGCTGGCGGCCAGGCCAGCCGTGGCCAGCCAGGCGCCGGACGCGCGGTGGGCGACGAGCTGGTTGATCAGCTCGCGGGTGAGCCAGGCGCTCAGCACCGGGATCAGGCCCGCCGCGGCCGCCGTCGCCACCCGCAGCGCCAGCGGCCCCGGGGCGGCCCGCGCGTAGAGGCCGAGGGCGGGGCGCAGGTTCATCCCGCCACTCCTGCGGGCAGGACCGGATTGCGCAGCGCCTCCATGCCGTGGCCGCTCACCACGATGCTGCGGTCGGGGCTCACGACGTACACGGTCGGGAAGGTACTGGTGCCGAAGGCGGCGGCGAGCGCGCCCGGGCGCGGCTCGGTCACCACCCGGGACACGCCGGCCAGCGCGGCCGCCTTGACGGAGCCCTCGCCCTCCTCGCCGACGAGCACGGCCACCACCCGGGAGCGGCCACCGGGCAGCGAGGCGGCGTAGTCGACGAAGTCGGGCAGCATCTGCTCGCAGGGCGCGCACGTGGTGGAGAAGAAGCCGACGACCGTGCCGTCGGGGTCGTCCAAGGCGATCCGCTCGCCCGCGGTCGAGACGGCCTCGAAGGCCGGGACGGTGGCGCCGACCGGCAGGGCCCCGCCCCCGCCGCCCGCGCCCGCCGCGAGCAGCGCCAGCTGCTCGGTGTGCTCCCGCAGGCGGCGCACCACCCCGACGGTGAGCAGCAGGTCGAGCAGGCACAGCAGGCCAACGAGCGCTACGGCGGCAACGAGGAACGGCATGGGCGGCACGTTATGCGCGGTGGATACACCGGGCGCACGCGGCCGATATACCGGACCGGTCGCGGGTGTGCAGGAAAACACTCGTCGATGTACGCGCCGTGGCTACGGTCGCCGCGTCCCGTTTCCCTCAGCTGCAAGGAGACAGACCATGTCGATCACCTCGCTGGCCGACCGGATGCTCGCGAAGGTCGCGCCGAAGAAGACCGCCGCGGCCTGCGGCGGCTGCACCACCTCGGGGCCGTACTCCGGCCCGTGCCAGGGCGGCTACGGCTACTACCGCTGCTGCCAGTACTGGGTCGCCGCGGCCTGCAAGACCGTCTGCAACTTCGTCTGCTGAGGCAGGCACCGGCTTCTGAGGCAGGCACCGGCGCCGCGGCGGCTCCCTTCCCCAGGGACCGCCGCGGTCGTCGGGCGGCCACCAAACCAGGTCCCCTCGGGGCACCCCAGCGGTCGTCACGCGGCCGCAAACCAGGCCCCCTCGGGGCACCCCAGCGGTCGTCACGCGGCCGCAAACCAGGCCCCCTCGGGGCACCCGCAGCGGTCGTCACGCGGCCGCAAACCAGGCCCCCTCGGGGCCTCGCCGCGGTCGTCAGGCGGCCGCGGACCGGTACGAGATGCGCAGGTCGCCGCAGGCCAGCGCGCGCTGGTGGCGGCGCTCGTGCACCAGCTGCGCGGCGAGACGCTCCAGCGGTACCTCGGGCGCGCAGGCCAGCCGGGCCGCCACGATGCGCAGGGCGAGCGGCAGCCCGCCGCACAGGTCCACGAGGGTGCGCAGCGACTGCTCGGCGCCGTCGACGTCCGCGATGGTGGCCAGCAGCCGGGCCGCGTCGCGGTCGCTGAGCGGTGCCACCTCCACGTGCGCCGTGGCGTCGAGCGCGGCCAGCTTGCGCGCGCTGGTGATGATGACCGCGCTGCCGCTGCTGGCGCTCAGCAGCGGGCGCACCTGGGCCTCGTCGGCGGCGTTGTCGAGCAGGATGAGCAGCCGCCGGTCGGCCGAGGCCGAGCGGAAGCGGGCCGCCGCCTCGTCCACGCCGCTGGGCACCTGCCCCGCGGGCGTGCCCAGGGCGCGCAGGAACCGGCCGAGGATCCCCGCGATGCCGGTGGCCGGGTTGATCACGACGGCCGCGCGCACGTCGGCGTACAGCTGCCCGTCCGGGAACAGCGCAATGAGCTCCGTCGCGGCGCGGACGGCCACCGCCGAGGCGCCCACCCCGCCCGGCCCGTGGATCGCCACGACGGCCGGCACGCCGGCCGGGCCGCCGTCCTCCCCGCAGCGCGCCGCGACGGTGGCCACGACGGAGGCGACCTCGCGATCGCGGCCGATCAGGGCCGGCGCGGCGACCGGGAGCTCGCGCGGGGTCCACATGGCGGCCACCGGGCGCACGCTCGCCGCCGGGCGGCGCTCCGCGCGCGGGTAGGCGGCCGGGCGCCCCAGCGCGGGGTCGCGGGCCAGCACCGCCTGGTGCAGCCGGACCAGGTCGGGACCGGGCTCGACCCCGAGGTCCTCGATGAGCACCGTGCGGGCGCGCTGGAAGGCGGCGAGCGCCGCGCCGATATCGCCGACGCGGTACAGCGCCAGCACGAGATGGCCCCAGAGGCGCTCGCGCAGCGGATGGGTCTCGGTGAGCCGGCGCAGGTCGGCGATGAGGTCGGCGTCGTCGTGGGCCTGCTGCCGCGCGTTGATCCACTCCTCGACGACGGCGAGCCGCTGCTCGTCCAGGGCGGACAGGCGCCGGTCGAGGTACCGCGACCGCGGCACGTCCTCCCCCGCCGCGCCCTGCCACAGGTCCAGCGCCTCCCGGAAGTAGCGGGCCGCCCGGTCGGGCTGGCCGGCGGTGAGCGTGGTGTACCCGGCGCCGGTGAGGTTGGCGAACACGGCCGTGTCCAGCTCGTCCTCGTCGGCCTCGATGAGGTACCCCGGATTGCGCCCCAGCACCCGGGGCCGGCGCCACTCGTCGACGATCGTGCCGCGCAGCCGGGACGCGTAGGTGCGGATGTTGGAGACCGCCGAGTTGGGTGGCTCGCCGTCCCATAACGCCTCGAGCAGCCGCTCCATGGGCACCACGTGGCCGCGGTCGAGCAGCAGGGTGACCAGCAGCGACCGCTGCTTGCTCGGCCCCAGCGGCAGGCTCTCCTCGCCGCGACAGGCACCAACCGGTCCCAGCAGTCGAAATTTCACGATTGCTCCCCGTATGCCGACAGATATTGCAGCGAAAATTGCAAGCCGTCGTTCAACATCTGATGCAAAGCTCGCAAACGGGCGTGAGAATGTAAAGACCCCGCCACCGGCTGGAAACATCGGTCGGGCATTGACGCCGGGCGCTACCGGCCCGCGGCAAGCCGGCGCACCATCACGCCGATGACCTGCGTCCCGTCGGCGTAGCCGCGCTGGCGGGAGTCGGAGCTCTGCACGCCGTCGCCGACGATCACGAGCTTGCCGGCGGGCACGGTCGCCTCCGCCACGCCGGCCAGGGCGGGCACGCTCGCGCGGGGCACCGGGTCGCCCGGCACCGCCACCGCGCGCTTGATGATCCCGTCGGCGGCCCGGCCGGGCGCGCCGAGGACGACGATGTCGCCGGCCCGGACTTGGCCGAGGCCGGCCCGGCGGGCCAGCACCCGGTCGCCGCTGAGCAGGGTCGGCTCCATGCTCGGCCCGCGGACGGTCACGACGAGGTACCGCACCCGGACCCACGCGACGGCCGCGGCCACCGCGAAGGCCGGCACCGTGAGCGCGACGAGCAGCGCGGCCATCAGCGGGTGTACGCCGGGCCGGCGGCGAAGAGGTCCACGATGCCGTCGGCCCGCACCACCAGCAGCCCGCCGACCGGCACCGCGGCCGGCGACACGGGGACCGGCACCAGCCCCGCGAGGGAGCGCCGCACGCCCGCCCGGTCGCGCAGCTTCGCCACCCCCGCCACCGCGAAGGTCAGGCAGAGCAGGACCCGGGCCCCGAACGCGACGTACCCCATACCGCCGCAGGTTATGAGGGGGCGGCACACGGCACGCACATCGTCGATACATCACCGCCCGCGGTCGCGGCTCTGCGCCGGCGGCCGGTCTCCGGCCTCGACCGCCGCCCGGACGCGGCCGAGCGGGCCCGGCTGCGCGCCGAGCAGCGCGACGTGGTGCTGGCGACGATCCAGCGGTACAACCCGGGGGCGGTCGTCTGCGCGGGCGTCCCCTTCGGCCGCACCCGGCCGCAGTGGATCCTGCCGCACGGCGGGACGATCACCGTCGACGGCGCCGCGCGGCGGATCGTCGCCGACTACTCCTGACCTGGCACCACGCGGCGGGGTCGCGAGCGATTCGCAGTCCCGCTCAGCGGGCCCGCTCGTCCATGACGTGCTCGAAGTTCACGCCGTTGATGAGCACCGTGCCGCGCGACGGCAGGCTGCTGACCTGGGTGTGCTCGGCGCGGCGGTACTTGATGACGTACTCCAGCCCCTCCCGGTTGGCAAAGCCGCGCGGCACCCGCTTGGCGATCACCTCGGCCTCGCCCTGCAGGCCCCGCCCCTCCAGGCGGGACTTGCGGCCGCTGAGCTCGAAGCGGGCCTGCTCCAGCCCGGTGGTGGTGTCCAGGGCGAGCAGCGTGCCGGACTGCCTCGGCCGGCGGGTCGCGAACAGCACGCCCAGCACCACCAGCAGGACCAGCACCAGCCCGGCGGCCACGCCCTGCACGATCCAGGTGCCGACCGAGGCGGTGGCCTCGACCCGGGCCGGCTGGACGGCCGGGGCGGCGGGCACGTTCAGCGCGATGTCGGGGGCCAGCGGCGCGGCCCAGTCCGACGCGACCGCGCCCTGCAGGCTCAGCGTGGCCGTCGCCGAGCGCTCCCGGTGGTACGGCACCGGGCCGGCGCCGGGCGCCCAGTGCAGGCGCAGGTCGAACGACTTGCTCTCGCCCGGGCGCAGGTCCACCCGGTCGGGCACGTCCCCGGTGAGCGTCGGGCCGCCGTCGGCCCGCACGGCGAGGCCGGTGACGGTCAGCGGCATCTTCGCCGCGTCCGAGCGCAGGGTCAGCTTCACGGCCGCGTCGCCGGAGCCGAGGTCGGCCCCGGCCGGGGCGGTCCAGGTGGCGGTCACGCCCTTGCCGACGTCGCCGGCCAGGGCCAGCCGCGCCTTCTCCACCCGGGTGCGCTGCTTGCTGCGGTCGAGGTACTCCCCCATGTCGGCGATCTGGTTCGGGTCCAGCGTGTCGGTGGACTTGAACACGAGGCCCAGCAGCGCCGCGCCGGTGGTGGCGGTGCGGGTGAGCGGCAGCGCGTAGCCGTGCACGGAGCCGGCCTTGAGCTTGCCGGCCCGGTCGGTGAGCGCCTTCCACGAGGGCGCGTCGGTGCTCACCGGGTACAGCGAGCCGGCCGGCGGCTCGTGGGCGCCGTCGGTGATCAGCACGACGGAGGCGACCGGGGAGGCATCGGCGCGCTCGAGCTCGTCGAGGGACTTGGCGAGGGCGGCCCCGATGTCCGTCGAGTTCTGGCTGGGCGTGTCCGGCAACGCGCCGATGATCCGGTCGGGGTCCCCGCCGCGCCCGATGTAGCGCGCCGTCGGGGTGTTGTCGAAGGTGTACACCGCCACGTGGTCGGTCCGGGTCAGCCCGGCGACGAACGTGCGCAGCGTGCTCTTCACGTTGCCGTAGAGGTTGTTCGTCGTCATCGACCCGGAGGTGTCGACGAGTATCACGTAGTCGGCCGGTACCCGGTCGACCTCGAGAAGGCCGAATATCTCGTCGCGCCCGGGCGCGGCGGCGGCGGGCCGTGCAAGCCCCGCCGCCGCGCCGAGCCCGACGAGGACGGCGAGGACCGCCCGCAGCGGCCGCGACAATTGCTGGTTCATGCTTGCTCCTCGGGAGTTGTTCCTCGTTCCCCACTGCCGCGTGCGCCCCGCCCGCGTTCCCCGTCGTTGCCGTCCCCGTTCGCGCCGACGCGCGGCCCCGCAGCCTCGAAGAGCCAGCGCAACGACGAGCGCTGCCGGCGGCCGGGTGGCGGCCGCTCCGGCGCGACGGGCGGTGGCGCCGCCCGGCCGGGCGGGACGGACGCAGGTGCGGCCCGGTCCGCCGCGGCGAGCACCTGCTGCAGCAGCGGGGCCATCCACCGGACGGCGGCGATGAAGTCCGGCGCGAACTCCCGCAGCGGACCGGCCGGATCGATGGCGCGGGCCTGGAGCGCCTCGCCGAACGCCTTGTGCCCGGCCCCGGCGTTCGGCGAGAGCCGCAGGTAGCCGATCAGGTCGATGACGGCGCTCTCGCGGCCGGGCCGCAGCCACGGCCGCAGCGCCTCCAGCACCTGCTCGTGGTGCAGCTCCGGCTGCTCGAGCAGCGACCAGAGCGTCTTGAGCACCTCCCGCGGCGGGGCGGCCGGATCGGCGCACACGCGGGCCAGGTCGGTCAGGCCCGCGAGCCACGGATCGATGGCGGCGCGCCATTCGGGGCTCAGTTCGAGCGAGGCGCGCTGGTCCGGATTGGCGGTGAGGTAGGTGCCGATGAGGCCGGCCGCCCACGGCCGCAGCGACGGCTCGATCCGGTCGACGACGGCGACCAGGTCGCGGGCCTCGGCTTCGTCGCCGATCCGGGCCGCGCGGGTGGTGAGCGCCTCCCGCAGCCGCTCGACCAGCCGCTCCTTCGCCGGCCGCAGCGCAGGGAAGCGCCACGCCTGCTGCATCCCGTCGAGATAGGGCTCGGGCAGGCCGCGCAGGGACAGCAGGGTCTCCGGCCGCTGGTCGCTCAGCAGCGCCAGCACGTCCAGCCGGCCGATGGCGTCGAGGTCCTTCTTC
Organism: Dactylosporangium sp. NPDC051485; assembly: GCF_040682015.1. NCBI lineage: Bacteria > Bacillati > Actinomycetota > Actinomycetes > Micromonosporales > Micromonosporaceae > Dactylosporangium > Dactylosporangium sp. NPDC051485. Next base: position 9,937 of record NZ_JBFAZW010000025.1, on the reverse strand, counting down.
GGCCGCAGCTGGGCTCGCAGCGTCGCCAGGTGCCCGCGCAGCAGCGCCCGGCGCCGCTCGTCCGCCTCGCCGCCGCCCAGCCGCGCCGCCAGCCCGGCGAAGTCGCGCCAGTGCAGGCGGAACAGCTCGGCCAGCCGCTCGTGCTGTTCGGCGACGGCCAGCAGCGTGAGCACCGCGTCCGCCCCGCCCCCGCGCAGCGCGGCGAGGTCGGGCGGCGCGACGGCGGCGAGGTCGCCGCCCACCACGGCCACGATCGGCCGGGCCCACCGCGTGTCGTCGGTGACGAGCGACTCCCACAGGGCGAGCACCGGCGCGACGGCGCCGGGCCGCTTCATCAGGTGGGCCACCAGCTGGACGCCCGCCTCCGGGCGGCTCAGGAACCGGCGGTGCAGGTCGGGGTCGCCGGCGACCTCCGGGTCGAGGTGGGCGAGCAGCCCGACGTAGGCGGCGATGCCGGCCGGGCGGGGCTGTTGCACGACCTCGTCGGTGAGCAGGCCCACGAGCGCCCGGGCGGCGCCGGGCCGGGCGCCGGCCACCTCGGCCAGCCGGCGCAGGCCCTCCTGGTCACCGTCGGACAGCAGCGCGCGGGCCCGCTCAGCGAGCGCCCGGGTCACGGGCGGCGACCACAGCTCGGCGAGCGCGCGCCCCGCCGGGTCCGCCTCCGGGCCGGGCCGGGCGGCCCGGTCGACCAGGAACCCGCAGTACACCTGGCGCATCTCGTCGTCGTCGAGCCCCTCCAGGCCGAGGCGGCGCAGCACGTCGAGCACGTCGCCGAGGCCGGCCCGCCCGGCGCGGATCGCCTGCAGCACCGCCGCCGGCAGGTCCAGCCGCTGCAGCAGGCCGGCCACGTCGGCCGCGTCCCGGTTGCGCTCGGGCTCGCGCTGCGTCATGAGGTACTGCACGAGCTGCTCGACGCTGCGGCCCCGGCGCAGCAGGGCGGCCAGCGTGCGCAGGTAGGCCTCCGCCGGCGCGGTGCGCGGCGCGGGCACGGCCCACGTGTCCAGCGAAACCTCGCGCTGGCCCTCCGCCGCCCGCTCGGCGAACGTCAGCGAGATCCGGTGCCGGGCCCGGTGCCCGGCCCAGGTGGCCGCGGTGAGCTGGGCCCGGTAGCCGTACGGCAGCAGCGCGCAGACCGCGTCGAACAGCCGGATCCGCTCGACCACCGACGGGTACTGGCCGGCGGACGAGGTCAGCACCACCTGCGCGCCGTCCAGCAACAGCGCCGCGATCCCGGCGACGAACTCGACGCCGAGGCTCTCGATGTCGCGGACCAGGGTCGCGACGTCGAGCGGCGGCGGGGCGAGGCGCATGCGGTTGTCGCCGACGCCGGGCGGGCCGGTGTGCACGTCGCGCCAGCCCAGGTCGAACAGCGCGGCCGCCAGCCCGGTGTAGGTCAGCGCGCCGCGGGCGGCCCCGTCGAAGTCGGCGATCAGCAGCCGGGCCGGGGTGATCGGCCGGCCGGTGCCGTCGAGCTCGTCGCTCCAGCCGAACTCCATGAGCCCGAGCACCGGCCGGTCGCCGAGCCGCCCGGTGAAGCCGTACCACGGCAGGGCCTCGGGCCGCCCGGGCGCCGGGCCGTCCGCGGTGCCGGCCAGCAGCGTGCGGACGCACCGCTCCGCCGCGCCCGGGTCCATGCTGGCCGCGCAGATCTCGCTGTCCATGGTCCGGCCGGGCACCTTGCTCAACAGCGCCCAGTCCGCGATCACCGTCGGGGTGCCGACCGTCATCGCCGCCCCTACCCGCGCCGGCGGCCGGCACGCCGCCCCGACTGCTCGCGCGTCACAGCTGCTCCTCGCCGCCGGTGGAGCCGCCGAAGAACCCGAACCTCTTCTTCTTGCCCTTCTTGGGCTGCGGCGGGACCTGGGGCAGGGCCTGGTGCGGTACACGGGCCTGCTGCGACCAGGGCCGGTCGGCCAGGGCGGGCTGGGCGGACGGGGGCTGGTACCGGTCGACGGAGCGCCGCACCTCCTCCAGCACGCGGGTCATCGCCCGCACCTCGTTGTTGAAGTGCGGCGCGAACTGCCGCAGCGGGCCGCCCGGATTGGTGAGGCTGTCCAGCAGCACCTGGCCGAACTCCTCCTGCTGGGCGTCCCCCGACCACCGGAACGCCCGGATCAGCTGGATGGCGTCGACCTCGCGCCCGGGCTGCAGCCACGGCCGCAGCGCGTCCAGCACCTGCGCGTAGTCCACAACGGGCTCGTCCATCAGCGTCCTCAGCACGCTGACGACCTGGTGCAGGGTGCTGCCGGGGTCCGCGCACACGCGGGCCAGGTCCACGATGCGCCGCAGCCAGGGATCGATGAGCGCGGCCCAGTCCAGGCTGAGCTCGAGGGCATTGCGCTGCTCGATGTTCGTGCCCAGGTAGGCGCTGATCAGGGCGGCCGCCCGCGGGCGCAGCGACGGCTCGACCCGATCGACGACGCCCACCACGTCGTACACGTCCTCGTTGTCGCGCAGCTGGCCGCCCCGGGCGACCAGCGCGGCCTCCAGCTGCTGGACCAGGTACGGGCGAACCTGGTCCAGCACCTTGTTCCGCCAGAGCTGGCCCATCGCCGAGAGGAAGGCGGTCGGCAGCCTGGTCAGGTTCAGCACGCCCCACGAGTCCATCCCGGCCAGCATCAGCACCACGTCCAGCCGGCCGTGATCCTTGAAGTCCGCCGCCCGCAACCGGCCGACATCCGTGTAGAGCGCCGTGCGCAGCTCGATCAGGCGGGCGCGGAACGTCGCCCTGGACTCCTCGCTGCCGGTCAGGCGCAGCCGCTGCCCCAGGGTGGCGAGGGCGCCCGAGTGCACCTGGAACAGCGGCACGAGCCGGTCGTTGCGCGACGCGAGGGTCATCACGGTGAGGGTGGCCTCCGGCAGCAGCTCGTTGAGCCAGACGAAGTCCTCGCCGCTGGTGCTCGTCATCTCGCCGCGCGCGGCCGCGATGATCGGGCGGGCCCACCGCGTCTCGTCGCCGGTGGCGAGCGGCTCCCACCGCGCGAGCACCTGCTCGAGCGCGCGTGCGGTGCCGAACAGGCACAGCGCCAGCTCGATGCCCGCGGGCGCGTTGAGCAGGAACGTCCGGTGCACCTCCTCGTCGTTGCCGACGTCCGAGCTGAGCTGGGCCAGCACGGCGGTGTGGGCGGCGATGTCCTCCGGGCGCGGGTGCGCCGCGACCGCCGCGGTCAGCCGCCGGACGACCTGCTTCGCCGCGTCCGGCGGCAGGCCGGCGAGCAGCGCCGCCAGCCGGTCGAGGGCCGCCCGGTCGCCCGCGGTCAGGGCGGCGTAGAGCCGGTCGGTCAGCGCCGCCGCCACGTACGGCGACCACGCGCCGGCCAGGACCGTCCACGCCGGCGCCGCGTCCGCGCCGTCACGCACGACCTTGTCGAGCAGGTATCCGCAGTACCGCTGCCGCATGTGCTCGTCGTCGAGGCCCTCGAAACGGAAGCGGTCCAGCACGGCGGCGACCTCGCCGAGGTCGGCCCGCCCGTCCTCGATCGCCCGCAGGACCAGGCCCGGCAGGTCCATCCGCTGCAGCAGGTCGACCGCGTCGGCCGGGCCGCGACACAGGTCGAGCTGGGTCTGCGCGGCGAGGTGCTGCGCGATCTGCGTGACGGTCTTGCCCTTCTTCAGCAGCCCGGCCAGCACCCGCGCGTAGGCCTGCGCCTCGTCGCTCTGCGGCTGCGGCATGGCCCGGCCGTCCAGCGGCACCTCGACCTGGCCGGTCGCCGCCCGCTCGGCGAACGTCAGGGAGATCCGGTGCCGGGCCCGGTGGCTGGCCCACGTGGCCGCGCTGAGGTAGTGCCGGTAGGCGTACGGCAGCAGGGCGTACACCGCGTCGAGGATCCGCAGCCGCTCGGCCACCGCCGGGTACTGGTGCTCGGCCGCCGTGAACACGATCTGCGCGCCGTCGAGCACGAGCGCGGCGACGGTGCCGACGAAGTCCACCCCGAGGCGCTCGACGTCGGCGGCCGGGGCGTCGGCCGCGCCGAGGATGAGCCGCATCGGGCGGTCCCCGATGCCGGGCGGGCCGGCGTGGATGTCACGCCAGCGAATCTCGAACAGCGCCGCGGCCAGCCGGGTGCACGTCAGCGACTCCCGGGCCGCGCCGGCGTGATCGGCCACCAGCAGCCGGGCGGGCGTGATCGGCTGCCCGGTGAAGTCGCGCTCCTCGCTCCAGCTCAGCTCCATGAGCGCGAAGGCCGGGCGGTCGCCGAGCCGCCCGGTGAAGCCGTACCACGGCAGCGCCTCCGGCCGGCCCTCGGCCCGGCCTTCCGGCGTGCCGGCCAGCACCGAGCGGATGCAGCGCTCGGCCAGAGCCGCGTCCATGCTGGCCGCGCGGATCTCGTAGTCCATCTTCCGGCCGGGCACCTTGCTGTACAGCGCCCAGTCCGTGACCACCGTGCCCCGGCGCTCGGCCGAGGCGAGGGGCATGTGTGACATGTGCGGACCTACCGGCGCCCGGCGCGGATGCGCTGCTCGAGGAAGATGAGCGGCTCGAGCACGTTGATCGGGCGCGGGCGGTCCCGGACCTCGTCGCGCTGGCCGGCCCGCTGCACGACGTTGCTGAAGTCACGGAAGTCGAAGATCTGGTTGTGGTTGAGCCGGAAGCCGACGGACGACGTGGCGAAGTACTGGATGCGGTCGGGCAGGAAGTGCGCCCGCAGCCCCTCCTGCACCATGCCCGCGGACCCGCCGAGCACCCGGGCGCAGACCCAGTCGAAGAACTCCTGCGAGCGCTCCTGCGGCACGCGCGGCAGCCGATGGCCGTCCGAGTCCTGGGTGACCAGGTCGGTCTGGGTCACCAGCCGGCGAAAGAAGTTCTCGTCGTCGAACTTGGTCACGCACACGGCGATGGCGTGCGGCAGGCGGCCCTTCACCAGCCGGCCCTCCGCGGCCATCCGGGCGGTGAGCAGCTGCAGGGCGCCGTAGAAGTACTGAAAGCTGTCGTCGCCGTCGCGCTTGCCCTCCATGACCGGGTCGACGAGGTAGATCAGCCCGTTGGAGTTGGCGAGGTGGTCCAGCGCCTCCGGGTCGACGTTGTTGGAGCGGTAGTACTGGCCCGGCGGGTCGTAGAGGTCCAGCGTGAAGCTCACGTCGGTCTGGCGCCGCACGCCGATGGAGCGCAGGATCGAGTTGAACCCGCCGGGCGGTGGCGTGCCGTGGAAGGTCCAGCTGATGCCGTCCATGCTCGTCGTGCTCGCCGGGAAGTGCCGGTCCCCCGCAAGCTGGCTCACGCTCGCGTTGAGGAACTGCGCGGCGACCTCGTTGGTGCCGGCCACGACCCACGTACCGTGACGGCCCTGCATCGCCGCCAGCGGCAGGGCGGCCAGGTAGGTGCTCTTGCCCGACCGGCCGGAGCCCCACAGCCCGATGCGGACCAGCGAGTCGCCGCGGGCACCACCCTGGCCGGGGATGGGCAGCGGCATCGGGTCGGCCATGCTCCGCGAAGGGATCGGTGCCGGGCTGTCCGACTGCAGGTTCGGCAGGCTGATCCGCAGCCCGTCGTTCGGCGGCGACTGGCGGGGCACCGAGGTGGCCGGCGGCGGCGTGTAGGAGGGCGGCACGGAGCTGGCGGGCGGCGCCGAGGTCACCGGCGGCACCGTGGCGGCCGGCGGGGTGGTGGCCGTGCGGGGGGTGCCGCCGTTGGCCGGCGGGGCCGTCGCGGCGGCGAACGGGTTCTGCCGGTCGGCGGAGGCGTTCGGGCGCGCCGCCGACTGGTTCGGGCGGTCCGCGGCCGCGGCGAAAGGGTTCTGGGTCGTCGGCTCCGGCGGGTCGTAGGACGGGCGCGGGTCGTCGGCGTATGGGTCCTGCGGCGTGGTCATCGACGCTCCTCGTATCTCGTTCGGTACTTCACGCGCCAAGGCTCTGGCGCATCACGGCGACGGCCACCTCGAGGCCGACCTTCTCGGCGACGTCGAGGATCCAGCGCCCCGCCCCCGCCAGGAAGCCGCGCACCCCGGCCTCGTCGCCGCGCTTCGCCGCTGCCGTTGCCTGACGGACGAGTTCGACGGACTCCAGCTCACGGGGGCTGCGGGGGCCGGCGCCGAGCACCTCCGCGAGGTCCTCGAGCTGGCGGGCCAGCACCCGCAGGTCAGTCCCGGCGGCCTGCGGCTGGTGCTGGACCTGGTGGACCGGGCCGACCCGGTTGTGGCTGCCCAGGGCGCCGGCGACGTTCACCGGGCCGTTGAAGTGGTTGGTGTCGCCCATCGTGGTCTCCCGTCGGTTCTCGGCTGCGGCGTTCGCGCTCGCGATGACTTGGATGTTGCTCAGCTGGCTGCGGTGCAGGGACTCGCGCAGGTCGTCGATCTCGGCGCGCAGGCGGCGGTCGCGCTCGAGGCGGCGCATGGCGCCCTGCAGCAGAAAGTCGTGGCTGGTGCTGTCGGGCCGCTGGGCCAGCACGCCGACGTGCAGGTTACGAAGGCCCAGGCGGGACATGGTGGCCCAGTGCTCCCGGGCGGTCCGGATGCCGGACACCGCCGCGTCCCAGTCGGCGCGGTCCATCGCGGTCTCGGCGCCGGCCAGGTGGACCCAGCCGCGCACGTACTCCAGCTCCATCTGCCGCAGCGCGACCATGTTGCGGTTGGGCCCGGCGGCGCGGGCGGCCAGGATCGAGGTCTCGAACGACTGCACGGCCGCGCGGCCGTTGTCGATCACCTCCAGGAACCGGCCGTCCTGGGCGGCCTGGAGCATGTCGTTGACCGCGCCGAGGGTGGTGACGTCGACCAGCGCCGAGGTCAGCTCGCGCACCACCTCGGCGAGGATGGTGCGAAACGGCTCCTCCGGCTCCTCGATTTCATGAGCGTCGGCGAGCAGCTCCTCGTAGACCACCCGCACCTCGTCCAGTGCGTCGTGCGCGCCGCGGTAGCTGCCGATGCGGCTCTCGGCGATGGCGGAGTACAGCGTGAGGTGGGCCAGACCGATGCGCCGGCGCAGCTCGCCGACCCCCGCCTGGGGCAGCTCGCTGTCGGCCAGGGCGCCGTAGTACTCCAGCGACTCCCTCATCAGCTGGGCCGCCCCGTCGAGGTCGCTGGCCAGCCGCCGGGCCTCGGCCAGGTTGATCAGCCGGGCGCCCTCCACGATGAGGATCAGGCCGTCGGCGAGGTCGCGCCACTGCGCCAGGTCGCGCGACTCCTCGCAGTCGTCGTCGTTGATCCGCAGCCGCTCCCGCTCGGCGATGCGCCGCAGCGTGCGGTTGAGCTCCAGCACCTGGTCGAGCAGGCCGACCGCCTCGTGGTGCTCGCAGTTGGCGGTCAGCGCCGCCGAGTGGCCCAGGAGCAGGTTCTCCAGCGTGGTCTCGGCCTCGGCGTAGGCGCGGAACTGCCCGGCGTCGAGCTCGTCGAGGCTCTCGAAGCGGGCGATCTCGGCGATGAGCAGCTGCGGGTCGGGCTCCTCCGGGGCGGTCACGGGTGCTCGCCTTCGCCGATTTCCCCGGGGTACCGCTGGATCCCGAACGGCGGCGAGGAAGCCGTGCGGTGCACGAGGATGCGCGTGCCCGGCCCGGGGGCGTTGGCCATGATCCAGCGGTTGAGCGGCACGCGGATCCACTGCTCCAGCAGCGGGTCGCGGATCGGGCGGGCGCCCAGGGCGGCGCCGCTGGTCATGACGTGCTCGACGATCGCGCGGTGGATCGCCGGGGCGTCGAAGACCAGCTCGTAGCCGCGCGCGGCGGCCGACGCGGTGATCTGGCCCAGGAACTTGTCGGTGATGCTGCGGATGACCTGCTCGCGCAGGATGTCGAAGACGACCACCCCGCTGCCGAGGCGGCCCAGCAGCTCGGGGCGCTGCAGGTCCTCGGTGAAGAAGCGGCCCACGGCCTGGTGGAAATGCTCCTGCACGAACTGGTACGGCGGCACCCCGCCCGGATGCGAGCGGTGCAGGGTGGCGGCGCCCTGGTTCGAGGTGAAGATGACGATCGAGTGGGAGAAGTACGCCGTGCGGCCGTGCCCGTCGGTCAGCCGGCCGTCGTCGATGATCTGCAGGAACTTGTCGAAGACCTTGCGGTGGGCCTTCTCGATCTCGTCGAACAGGATCACGCTGAACGGCCGCTCCCGCACCCAGTTGGTGAGCACGCCGCCCTGCTCATGGCCGACGAACCCGGGCGGCGCGCCGGTGAGCCGCTCGCTCGCGTGCTCCTGGCTGAACTCGCTCATGTCGAAGCGGCGCAGCGCCGACTCGTCGTCGAAGACCAGCTCGGCGATCGCCTTGGCCAGCTCCGTCTTGCCCACGCCGGTCGGGCCGACGAAGAAGAACACACCCTTGGGCCGGTTGCCGGTCTCCGCGTCGCCGGCCACGAAGTCGACCCCGACGCGGGCGTTGACCAGCACGTCGGCGACCGCGCGCACGGCCGCCGGCTGGCCCATGACCCGGGCGCCCAGCATCTGCTCGGCCTGCCGGACCTTGTCGATGTCCAGCTGCTCCCACGGGTCGTCGCGCACGCCGAAGCGGTGCCGGGCGACCAGCCGTCGCGGCGCGCCCGGGCCGATGCCGGTGAGCCGCGAGGTGACCTCCAGCGTCTGGATGTCCCGCACGGTCATGCCGTCGGTGAGGTTGGCCAGGGTGGCGACGGCCTGGTGCAGTACCGCCGCGGGGGCCTCGACGGCCCGGTGGAAACGCCCGATCTGCCCGGCCAGCACGTCGGCGCGCTCGGCCGGGCCGGGCCGCTCGGCGAGCACGGCCGCGACGTCCGGCCGCTCGGTGAGCCAGGCCGGCAGCTCGCCGAGGTCGCGCACCACCAGCACGACGACGTTGCGCAGGCCCGGGCCGCACGGCGCGACGGCCGCCTCGGTGAGCATGTGCCGCAGGTGCGCGACGTTGGCGCGGTGGTGCTCGTCGAGCTGCCCGGCGGCGCCGACGATGAGGTCGGCCGAGTCGATGACCATCGCCACCGGGGCCTCGGTCTGGGTCATCAAACGGCGGATCGCGCCCAGCGCGTCGGGCGTCGTGCGCGGCTGGGCCGGGGGCGCGGTGCGGATCGCCCGCTGCAGGCTCTCGTCGGCGCGCGCCACCCTGTCCGCCCTGCCTGCGTCCTCGCGGCCCGCGCCGGCCGGTGGGGCGGCCGCGAACGGGTTCCAGGCCTGACGCGACGACGACTGGGCCGGGACGGGCTCGGGCGCGGGCGGCACGGGCGCGGCGGTCAGCGGCTCGGCGGTGCCGCGCATGGCCTCGTCGCGGTACGTGATGCCGTCCACCAGGCTGTAGCGGCCCACGGCGCGGTAGCCGGTCATGGTGAGGAACTCGCCGAGCACCGCGGCCAGCGGCTCGTAGCGGTTGTTCCACCGCACCACGTCGTCGACGTTGCCGTGCACGATGAGATGGCGGTGGCGCTGCAGCTCCTGGTAGGCGCGCACCAGCCACGGGGCGGCGCGCAGGCCCTCGGCGGCGGCGGTCACGCGGCGCCCCGCGCGGTGCGGCCCTGTTGCCCGGTGTGGCCCTGTTGTCCTGGCGGCACGGCCCGGCCGGCCGGCGGCGGGCGGTCCGGGTCGTCGGCGTCGTCCCAGCGCACCGCGCCCGGCTCGAAGCCGTCGCCGCGGGTCTCCTCGCTGAGCCGCTCGATGATGTCCAGCAGCGGCGCGCACGAGCGCCCGGGCTCGCCCGCGGCGACCTCGCCGGCCATCGCGTCGGTGGTGTAGAGCACCTCGGTGCGCGCGTCGGGGTTGTCCCGCACGAGCACGGCGAAGGCCTGGCCGGCGTGGCCGTACGCGCGCAGCTCCAGGGCGCCGTCCGCGCCCTCGCGGTAGCTGGCCGGGTCGACCTGGAAGCCGGTGCCGGGCAGCGCGGCGACGATCGACTGCAGCACCTCGCGGCGCTCCACGATGCGGTCGCAGAGGTCGTCGAGGCCGCGCTCGGCCGCCTCCAGCGCCCCGTGGAGCGGCCCGGCCGCGGCCCGGACCGCCTCGAGCTCGCCCCGCCGCGCGGCCGCCTGCAGCCCCTCCACGGCCTGGCGGGCGTCCTC
>NZ_JBFAZW010000024.1:0-109147 GCF_040682015.1 Dactylosporangium sp. NPDC051485 | reverse complement strand
AGCGCACCGCCCACCGGTACGTCTCCAGCGCACAGAACGCCGCCTGCGGGATCTGCATCGCCGCGCGGCAGCACGCCTCGTAGTCGCGGTACTCCACGGCCCGCAGCCAGTCCTGCGACGGGCCCACCAGGTAGTCCGGCCGCCACAGCCCCAGCAGCGGTACCACAACGGCCTCCGGCGCCCCCAGGAAGAACCCGGCGACGTCGTACGGCGTGCCCGGCCGCCCCGCCTCGAGGTCCTCCGCCACGCGGGCGTGGTCGCGGGCGTGGCGTAGCCAGGACGGCGGCGAGTATCGCGCCCAGGCCTCCCGCTCACCCGGCGCCCAGTCGAGCGCGACCGGGTCGGTGCAGGTCAGCCCGGCGACCACCACGGGCTTGGCCGGCTTCGCGGCGCGGGCCCACGGCGGGTCGGCCAGCAGCGGCGGCAGCGCCTCCTGCGGGGCCTCGGTGACGGCGTCGAGCCGGTCGGTGATCGCCGTGAGCCGCCGGGCCGCCGCGTCGGGAAGCTCTGCCGCCACCTCACGGGCCGCGTCGCGGTGCCGGATCGCGAGCGCCCGCAGCAGCTCGGCGAGGTAGGCCCCGCGCGGCCCGGTGCCCGGCTCGGTCGCGAGCAGCCGCATGGCCCGCCGCGGGAACCGCTCGGCGGCCTCGGTCAGCGCCGGGCGCACGTCCCGCTCCTCGGCCCGCTGGGCGAGGGTCCGGAAGGCTTCGTCGTGCGGTACCGCCGCGATCGCCGACAGCAGCGGAGGCCGGTCGTCGCCCCAGGCGGCGTCCAGGGCGAGCAGCTCCAGCAGCACCGGCAGCCCGTCGGCGCCCAGCCCCTCGGCGAGCGTGCAGAGATGCTCCGCCGAGCCGATCAGGTGCCGGGCGACGTGGCCGGCGAACAGCGGCCGCGCCTGCTCGGGCCGGGTGATGCAGGCGGTGAGCAGCAGGTTGGTCCACTCGGCGTTGCCCCCGGCCGCGGTGGCGTCGATGTCCCGCCGGACCCAATCCTCCTGGGTCGGGGCCAGGAAGGTGGCGACCACCTGCTGGTGCGGGGCCGGCTTGCCGGCGCGCATCCGACCCAGCGCCTCCACCGCCGCCGCATAGTCGTCCTCCGGCGCGGTCGCCATCGCCAGCCGCAGCCGGTGCAGCAGCGTCGTGACGGCCGAGCCGTCCCAGTGCCGGGGCGGCCGGTCCCGCCCGTGCCGCGGCATCGGCGCCGGCCCGATCACGGCCCCGCGTTGCTCGTGGGCGTTGGGGAAGCGCAGGTCGACCAGCTCCACCGCGGCACACACGGCGAAGGCCAGCCCCCGGCCGCTCACCCAGTCGTCGGCCACCGCCCACGGGGGTGCGGTCGGCCAGCGCTCCTTCCGCGCGAGCAGCAGCGCCCCGACGGCCGCGACCCCCAGCGGGGCCGGGTCGTGCGCGCCGTCGAGCACGGCGAGCCCCGCCGCGCCGACGTCCGGGGGCGTGCCCCGGTGCTCCAGGGTCTCTCGCCCGTCCGGAAGCACCTCCTGGAGCTTCTTCGCCACGATGTCCGCCGCGTCCGGATCGGGCGTGTAGCCGACGGGTGCGCCGCCGCGGCGGGGCAGCAGCTTGCGCCGCCACGCATCGGGTGTGACGTACCTGTCCTCGCTCATCGCCGCGCCTCTCGTTCCGCCGGGGTGTGATGCCGGGGTGGGTACCGACGGGCGACACGATAGCGAGCCCCACCGACATTTTTCGGCGGCGGAGGCCGCGAGCTGCGCGGATGCCGGGTCTGACCGGACGTGCCCGGCAAAGTTGCCAAATGGGGAAAATCGGATCCCAGGAAAAGTGTCGTACCCGCCTGTTACACCAGAGTCATGGGATTGCGGACCGTACGCGGGGTGAGCGTCGAAGCGGCGCTCCGGATGGTTCTCATGCTGCCCGAGGTCGACGAGCGCCAGCACGGCAACCACGTCGGCTTCCGGGTGCGGGACAAGGCTTTCGCATACCTGTGCGCCGACGACTGGACGATGCTCGTGAAGGCGTCCAGGGAGGATCAGGCCGCGCTGGTCGAGGACGACCCGCGCGCCTACAAGAAGGCCCACACGTCCGGCCGGATCAGTTGGGTGCAGGTGCGGCTGCGCAAGGCGCACGAGGACGAGCTGGCCGACCTGATCACCGAGGCCTGGAGGATGACGGCGCCGCGGCTCATCGTGGCGCGAGCGGAGCTGCCGTTGTGCTGATGCCGTTTCTTGAAACTGCCGCAGTTGTACGTCACGTCACGGCCTTGCCACCGACCGCGCAACGGCCGGCCTGAACCTGCCGCGGGCCTGACCCCGGCGCGGCGCCCTCCTACCCACGCCGGGCAGGCCCGGGCGCGACACCCGGACGCCGCGGCCGGACTCCAGGGGCCACGACGGAGCCAGACCGGCGCAGAAGCCCACGCCGGCAGGGGGCGAGCGCGAGACCACAGCGCGAGGCCGATGGGTAGGCCGGGCAGGAGCACGGGGAGCCCGATCGTGGGCGGGAAGGGGGCGCGGACGAGCGCGGGCGGGGACCAGGCCCGCGTGGACGGGCGAGGACCAGGCCCGGCATGGACGGGCGCGGGCGCGACGCGGGCGATGGCAGACGCGGACGAGCTCGGGCGCACGCGCGGCGCGGGCCCGGCGCAGGCGTGCGCAGGCCCCGGACGCGCTCGGGCACGGCGGACGCGGACCCGGCGCGGACGAGCGCGGGCCCGGACGAGCGCGGCGGCAGCTGGGCGCGGCTTTGCACCGTCGTCGGTGTTGACGCGCGGCGCGCACGGAATCAGGGATCTCCGTGCGGCGCAGGGTTCGGGCGGCCTGTGGTTCAGTCGATGACGGAGAGGACAGTGGAGATCAGGCCGGCGGCAAGGGAAGCACGCAGTTGTCCGTGGGCATGCGCCAGGACAGGTCCCCCGGCGGCGCGGAAGTGCACCCCAGGGGGACCCGAAGTGCACCGTGGGACGGCTCAGGTGGGCGAGGGAGCTGCCGATCGCAGCGGGCGTGGAAGTTCGGGTGCTCGGGGGCATCGAGATCATTGAGGGTGCGCCAGGGGGTGAGCGGCGGCTGACCGGGGACGATCTGCCTCGGCGGGCGCGGCAGGTGCTCGGGGTGCTCGCGGCTCGGCACGATCGGGTGCAGTCCAAGGATGCGCTGGCCGACGCGGTCTGGGGGGAAGAGCTTCCCGGCAATCATGCGGCGGCGCTCGAGCACTACGTGTCGGTGCTGCGCCGGGTGCTGCAGCCGGGCGTGCCCACGGCGCGGTCGTTCATCGTGACGCGGGCCGGCGGGTACGTGTTCGCCACCGATCGGGCGCGGCTGGACCTGGCCGAGCTGCGGGTGGCGGCGCGGGTGGCCGAGGCCGAGCCCGGGCGGGTCGACGTGCGCGAGGAGGTCGTGCGGCTGGCGCGGGACCTGCCGTTTGCCGAGGACGAGTACGCCGACTGGGCCGCACCCGCGCGGGCCGAGGTGCGCAGTGTGCTGGTCGGGGCGCTGCTGGACCTCGCGGAGCACGCGCTGCAACGAGACCCTGGGCGGGCGCAGCGGCTGAGCCGGGAGGCGGTGGAGCTGGAGCCGTTCGCCGAGCGGGGGTACCGGCTGGCCATGCGGGCCGGGGCGGCGCTCGGGCGGCCCGAAGAGGTCATCCGGTGGTACGACCGGTGCCGCGGCGCGCTCGCCGAAGGGCTCGGGATCGCGCCGGCCGGTGAGACCTCCGGGCTGCGGGAGTCGCTGCTGTCGGGGCTGGAGAGCGGGCCGCCGGCGTACGAGCGGCGGCGCGGGGACCGGCGCAAGGCCGAGACACGCGCGCGGCTGGCCGTTGTCCGCGAGCTCCCGGCCGCCAACAGCGAAGGCGGCAAACGCAGCGAATACGGCGAACGCGAAGACGCCCAACACGGCGAACGCGAAGACCGCGAACGCGGCGAACAACGCGAACGCAGCAAGGGCGGTGAACAACGCGAAGGCGGCGCGGGGAAGGGGTTCGCCGGGCGCGGGGCCGAGCTGGCGGCGCTGGCTGACGGGCCCGGTGCGGTACACGTGGTCGGGCCGGCCGGGGCGGGGAAGTCCGCGCTGCTCGGGCGGCTTCGCGAGCTGCACCCCGGGCGCGTCGGGCTCGGGCGCGGGCCGGGGCCCGGCGGGGCGCTGCGGCTCGGATGGCTGCGCACCACGCTGCACCAGCTCGGCGCGCCGGCGGACGAGGTGCTCGACGCGGCGATGGGCGAACGCAGGCACCTGCGGCCGGCCGAGCTGGACGGGATCTTGGAGCTGCTGCGGTACCACGCAACCCTGAGCCCCATCGTCGCCATCGACGACGCGGAGCACCTCGACGCCGACTCCGTGGCCGAGCTGCGCTGGCTGCGGGAGCGCGGGGTGCGGGTGGTGGTGTCGTACCGCTACCCGTCCGCGATCGCCGAACGCCCCCTCGGCGCGCTCGACGCCGACCTGGTGCTGCGCCTGGCGCCGCTCGGCGACGCCGATCTCGAGCCGGAGGTGCTCGAGGCCAGCGGCGGCATTCCCGCGCTGGTCGCGGCCGGGCGGGACCTGCCGGCGGACCTGGCCGGGGAGGTGGCGATGCACCTGGCCCGGCAGCGTACGCGCTGGATGCCGCCGGCCGCCTGGGAGATCCTGCGGCTGACCGCGGCGCTCGGGTCGCTGCGGGTCGAGCAGCTGGCCGCGGCGGGCGGGCTGGAGCTCGACGACGTGCTCGGGGCCGTCGACCGGCTGGTGCACGCGCACCTGCTGGTGGAGGGGCCCGGCGGGCACGTGCGGCATCGCAGCGGGCTGGTCCGGGCCGCGGTCGCCGCCCAGGTGTCCGCCGCCCGCGGGCATCACCTGCGCGCCCGGCTCGCCTGAAGGCCAACAGACCGGACATCTCCGGCATTAAGGGCCAGTGACGGCAACGACATTGCGCGCGGCACCCGTCGGCCTTATGTTGTTCTCAGTTCGAGAAATACTCGAAGTGAGAAGGACACGGGCCATGACGAACGATGATGACGACTTCCTCGCCGGCTACGACCCGCGCGCCTTCCCGCCGGTGGCGGTCACCGTCGATGTCGTCGCGTTCACCATCCGCGACGGGCGGCTGCACGTGCTGCTCGTGCGGCGCGCCGCGCCGCCGCAGCAGGACGCGTGGGCGCTGCCCGGCGGGTTCGTCGGCGAGTGGGAGGACCTGCCCACGGCCGCGGCCCGGGAGCTGGCCGAGGAGACCGGCGTCGCCACCGCGCACCGGCGGCTGCACCTGGAGCAGCTGGCCACGTACGGCACGCCCGACCGCGACCCGCGCATGCGGATCGTCTCGGTCGCCTACCTGGCCTTCGCGCCGCACCTGCCCGACCCGGTGGCCGGCAGCGACGCGCGGGCGGCGGCCTGGATGCCGATGGACGACCTGCCCACGCCGCTGGCCTTCGACCACGCCACGATCCTCGCCGACGGGCTCGACCGGGCCCGCTCCAAGCTGGAGTACTCGCCGCTGGCGACCAGGTTCGTCGGCGAGGAGTTCACGATCGCCGAGCTGCGGGCCGTGTACGAGACGGTGTGGGGCGAGCCGCTGCACGCCGGGAACTTCCACCGCAAGGTGCTCTCCGTGCCCGGCTTCGTGGAGAGCACCGGGGCCACCACCGAGCGCGGGGGCGCCCGCGGCGGACCCCGGGCCAAGCTCTACCGGGCCGGGGACGCCCAGCTGCTGCACCCCGCCCTGCTGATGCCCAGCCGGGAGGACACGGTGCGATGAACACCGACGAGGCCATCGCGCTGGTCGAGGGGGCCAGCGCGCAGGAGCTGTTCGGCGGGGCCGACGCGCACCAGCGGTACCTGCGGCTGGCCCGGCTGGTCCACCCGGACGCCGCCGGGCCGCGGGGCACCAAGGCCTTCACGCGCCTGGCCGAGCTGTGGCGCAGCCGCGGGACGATCCGCAGCGGGCGCGGGGTGTACTCCACCGCCGTCCTCGACCACCGCGGCGACCTGGCCAACCTGTACAAGGTGCCGGAGGGCCATCTGAAGCTGGTCCGCGACCCGTCCTGCAACGACCTCATGGCCCGCGAGGCCGCCGCCCTGCGCCGCCTGGCCGAGCACGGCGACCCGCGGTACCTGCCGTACGTGCCGCGGCTCGTGGACGCGTTTCGCCACAAGACGGACAAGGTGTACCGCGGCAACGTCATCGGGGTCTCGGCCACCAACCTGCACAGCCTGGCCGAGGTCCAGCAGCGGCGGCCGGACGGGCTCGACCCGCGCGACGCCGCGTGGATGTGGCGGCGGCTGCTGGTCGCGCTCGGGCTGGCGCACCGGGCGGGGGTGATCCACGGCGCGGTACTGCCGGAGCACGTCCTCATCGAGCCCGACGAGCACGGCGTGGTGCTCGTCGACTGGTGCTACAGCGCGAGCGCCCCCGGCGAGCGGATCGCCGCGATCGTGCCCCGCCACCGCGACCGGTACCCCGCCGAGGTCCTCGACCGCGGCACCCCGGGTCCGTACACCGACCTGGCCATGGCGGCCGGCCTGATGTCCGGGCTGATGGGCGAGCGCGCACCGAAGGCGCTGCGCCGCTTCGCCGACGGCTGCCGGCTCGCCTCGCCCCGTCAGCGGCCGGACGACGCCTGGGGGCTGCTGGCCGAGCTCGACGAGCTGCTGCACCGGCTGTACGGCCCCCGCAAGTTCCGACCGTTCACCATCTGATCCAGCACTGGAGGTACACCATGGGCAGTGGATCCTGGTCGACCGACGTCTATGACGCCGCCGACCGCTACCGGCGCACCACCGGCACGAGCGCCTTCGCCTACAGCGATTCCGGCGCCAGTACCGTGCACAAGGCCCTCGACCCGAAGGGCGTCGCCCTGCGCGAGAGCCGCGACTCCGACGAGCACCCCGAGTCGGTCGCCATCGCGGTGCTGTTCGACGTGACCGGCTCGATGGGCTCCGTCCCGCGCGTGCTGCAGCAGAAGCTCCCCAAGCTGCTCGGCCTGCTGCTGCGCAAGGGCTACGCCCAGGACCCGCAGATCCTCTTCGGCGCGATCGGCGACGCCACCTGCGACCGCGCGCCGCTGCAGATCGGGCAGTTCGAGTCGGACAACCGCCTCGACGACAACCTCGGCCGGTTCCTGCTCGAGGGCGGCGGGGGCGGCCAGATGACCGAGTCGTACGAGCTGGCGCTCTATTTCATGGCCCGGCACACCAGCATCGACTGCTACGAGAAGCGGGGCCGGCGCGGGTACCTGTTCATCATCGGCGACGAGCACGCCTACCCGCGGGTCAAGCCGGCCGAGGTGCGCAAGGTCATCGGCGACCGGCTCGGCGAGGCGATCGACCTGCGGGCCATCGTCGACGAGGTCCGGCGCACCTGGGATACGTACTACATCCTGCCCGCCGGCTCGTCGTACGCGGGCAACACGACCATCCTCGACTTCTGGCGGGACCTGCTCGGCCAGAACGTGATCGCCCTCGACGACCTCGACGCGGTCTGCGAGACGATCGCGCTGACCGTCGGCCTCGGCGAGGACCGCATCGACCTCGACGAGGGCCTCGCCGACCTGGACGAGATCGGCTCGGCCGCGGCCGGCACGGTGGGCAAGGCCCTCGCGCGCATCGGCGGCGACCGTGCCCCGGCCGCGACCGGCGCCACCCCCACCGACCTGGCCGGCCCGGTCAGCGTCGAGCGGCTGTAGGACCCGCGGTGCGGCACGTCATCGTCGTCGACCTCGGCTTCGGCGACTGCGGCAAGGGCACGGTGGTGGACTTCCTGTGCGCGACGCGGGAGGTCCACACCGTGGTCCGGTTCAACGGCGGCGCCCAGGCCGCGCACACCGTGGTCCTGCCCGACGGGCGCAAGCACACGTTCGCCCAGTTCGGCGCGGGCTCGCTGCGCCCCGGCGTGCGCACCCACCTGTCCCGGTTCATGGTCGTCGACCCGCTGTCGCTGGTCGCCGAGGCGGATCACCTGATCGCGCTGGGGGTCCACGACGTCTGGCGGCGGCTGAGCGTGGATCGCGCCGCGCTCATCTCCACGCCGTACCACCGCGAGGCCAACCGGGCCAAGGAGCTGGCCCGGGGCGTGGACCGGCACGGCTCCTGCGGGATGGGCGTCGGCGAGACGATGGCATACGCGCTGCGGTACCCCGGCGACGCCCCCCGCGCCGGCGATTGTGCGTCGCCGGCGGAACTGCGGCGCAAGCTCACCCTGCTGCGCCGCCGCCTGGGCGTCGCCGGGCCGCCGGTGGAGGCGTGCCTGCCCGCCTACGAGGGGTTCGCGGCCACGGCCCGGCTGGTGGACGGCTTCACCCCGGCGGGACCGTGCGTGTTCGAGGGGGCGCAGGGGGTACTGCTGGACGAGTGGCACGGCTTCCACCCGTACACGACGTGGAGCACCACCACCTTCGCCAACGCCGAGGAACTGCTCGGCGGCGCGCCGGCCTACCGGCTCGGCGTGCTGCGGACCGTGACCACCCGGCACGGCGCCGGCCCGTTGCCGACCGAGGACGCGTCGCTGGGCATCACCGACCCGAACAACCCCGCCGACGCCTGGCAGGGCCCGTTCCGGGTGGGGCACTTCGACGCGCCGCTGCACCGCTACGCGCTGGCGGCCTGCGGCGGCGTGGACGGCCTGGCCCTCACCCACCTGGACCTGGGCGTCCGCGCGATGTGCCGCTCCTACGTGGCGGACCCGCTGCGCGTCGGGCCGCCCGGCGACCTGCCCCGGCAGGAGGCGATGAGCCGCGCCCTGTGCGCCGTCGAGCCCGTGTACGCGCAGGTCACCGACTGGGTCGACGCCGTGGAGTCGTCCCTCGGCGCCCCGGTCGTCCTGGAGTCGTGGGGCCCCACGGCGGCGGACAAGGTCCTGAAATCGCCCCTCAGTCGCACCACACCGGAACCTCAGCCCGCCGTGTGATCCTCTGCCCATGGTGATGGGGACAGCCCGCGAGGCGATCAGGGTGGTCACGGTGGCCGCGGCGGCCGGCGTGGCCGCGGGTGGCGCGCTCGGCATCCTGGGCCCGTCGTTCGCCGAGGCCGGCCCGCCGGCGCCCGCGCCCGCCCGGGCCGCCCCGGTGATCGTGACCAGCCTGGACCTGCTGGGCGGCCGTCGGCTGGAGGTCAGCCTGCGCTTCACCAACACGGGCCGGGCCGTCGCGCACCTCGACCCGGCCGCGATCACGGTGACCGCGGACGGCGCCGAGCTGCCGGGACTGGCCTCGCCCGGGTCCCGGGTCGTGGACCTGCCGCCGGGGGCCTCGGTGGACGAGACCGTGGCGTTCGCGGCGCCGCCGGCCTCGGCGGCGCTCGCGGTCACGCTCCCGGACGGGCAGCGCCTCCCCCTCGTGCGCTGAGCTCAGCGCCCAGCCGTCACTCGGGGCGGGGACGCTCCCTGCGCACGACGGGCCGCCGGCCCTTCAGGGTCGTCCGGCGCAGGGTGTCGATCACCTCGTCGACGGCGCCGTCGGGCACCTCGACCAGTGCGAAGCGGTCGGCGATCTCGATGGCGCCGATGTCGCGCCCGGTCAGGCTCGACTCGCCGGTGATCGCCCCGACCAGGTCCTGCGGGCGGATGCCGGCCGCCCGGCCCGCTCCGACGAAGAGCCGCGTCATGCCGCCGGTCGGCGCGCGCCGCCCGCCCGTCTCGCGCCCGCGCGGCCGTCGGTCGGTGTCGCGCACGCTGACCCGCCGGCCGGGGCGGTCCTCGGTGTCGCGGGGCTGCCGCAGCGGTACCTCGGGAATCTCCTCCTCGTCCGAGTCCCCCACCCCGGAGGACTCGTGCGCCAGCTTGACCGCGGCGAGCGCGATCTCCATCGGGTCGAACTCCTCGGACAGGGACTCCACGACGACGCGGAAGCGCTCCAGGCCGGCCTCGGCGATGAGGCTCTCGTGCAGCCTCGCGCGGGTCAGCTCCAGCCGCCGGGCCCGCAGGTCGGCGACCGAGGGGACCTTCTCGACGTGGATGCGCTGCTTGGTGATCCGCTCGATGGTCTTGAGCATCCGGTGCTCGCGCGGCTCGGCGAGGGTGATGGCGACGCCCTCGCGGCCGGCACGGCCGACGCGCCCGATGCGGTGCACGTAGGACTCCGGCGCCGACGGCACGTCGTAGTTCACCACGTGGGTGAGGTGCTCGACGTCGAGGCCGCGGGCGGCGACGTCGGTGGCGACGAGGAGGTCGGCGGTGCCGTTGCGCAGCCGGGCCATCACCCGGTCGCGCTGCTCCTGCCCCATGCCACCGTGCAGGGCCTCGGCGCGGTAGCCCCGCCCGTTCAGCGTCTCGGTGAGCTGGTCGACCTCGTCGCGGGTGCGGCAGAAGACGATCGCCGCGCCCGGGGCCTCGACGTCGAGCACGCGGCCCAGCGCCGCCGGCTTGTGCGCCCGCGGTACCACATACGCCACCTGCCGCACCAGGGGAGCCTCGCCGGCGGGGGTGGGCTCGCGGCCGATCTGGATGCGCACCGGGTCGTTGAGGTGGCTGCGGGCCAGGCCGTCGATGCGCGGGGGCATCGTCGCCGAGAACAGCACGGTCTGGCGGTCCTCGGGAGTCTCCTGCAGGATCGCCTCGATGTCCTCGGCGAAGCCCATGTCGAGCATCTCGTCGGCCTCGTCGAGCACGACGACGTGCAGGTCGTGCAGGCGCAGCGTGCCGCGGCCGAGGTGGTCCAGGGCCCGGCCCGGGGTGGCCACGACCACGTCGACGCCGAACTCGAGGGAGCGCAGCTGCCGGCCGATGGGCTGGCCGCCGTAGATGGGCAGCACCCGGACGCCCAGATCCTTGCCGTAGCGGTGGATGGCCTCGGAGACCTGCACCGCGAGCTCCCGCGTCGGCACGAGCACGAGCGCGGACGGGTTGTCACCCCCGGGCGCGGGCAGTCGCTGCAGCAGCGGCAGCGAGAAGGCGGCGGTCTTGCCGGTGCCGGTGGCGGCCTGGCCGAGCAGGTCCCGGCCGGCGAGCATGGGCGGGATCGCCTCACGCTGGATCGGCGTGGGCTCCTCATAACCCAGGCCGTTGATCGCCTTGAGCAGCTCGTCGCGCAGCCCGAGCTCGGCGAAGCCGATGATGTCCTCTTCGTCGGTCACGGGATCCGCTCCTCACTCGGCAGTGCAACCCATCTAGCATCCCAAACGCCCGAACCGCCCCCGGTGGCGCGGTAGCCATCTGTGATCTGCGACCGGTTACGGTTTCCCGATGCCGGACGATCCGAACCCCGACGCCGACGATTGGCGCGCCCAGCGGGCCCGGGCGGTCGCCCACCACGGCGCCGAGCTGGACCGCCGCCGGGCCGCCGAGGCCGACCGGGCGCGGGCCATGATCGCCGAGTTCGCCGCCGCCGCCCGCGAGGCCGGCCTGGCCCCCGAGCCCCTGCGCGCCCGCTCCTACGGCGGGCGCTCCTACCGGACGTCACTCAAGGGTTGGTACCTCGACCAGGCCCGCACCATCGCGGTCTCCACCGACGGCGAGTACTACTCCCTGCTGGTCCCGGCGTCCGCCACGGCCTGGCTGACCGGCGCCGACGTGTCGCCGCAGCCGCCGCGCCTGATCATCGGCGAGGGCGCCCGCGACGGCGAGTCCATCCCGCTGGCCACCCTGCTGCAGCGGCTCCTGGGCCGTTAGTTCGTCCGGATGTACGGCGGGGGAACCTCCTCGGTCAGCCAGACGCCGTTGTCGGAGCGGTAGAAGGCGTGCCCGTCGCGGCGCATCTGCCCGGCCAGCACGCTGAGGATGACGATCGCCCCGCCGCGGCGCGCCCCGACCCGCCGCGCCGTCTCGGTGTCGGGCGAGAGGTGCACGTGGTGCCGCCCGCCCTTGTTGAGGCCGGTGGCCTGGATCGAGGCCAGGGCCGCCGCCCCGGTGCCGTGGAAGAGCAGCTCCGGCGGCTCGGCCTCGGCCAGCCCCAGCTCGACGGGGACGGAGTGCCCCTGGTTGGCCCGGATCCGCTCCACCCCGTCGTCGCCGGTGGCGATCGCGAAGCGCTGCTTGTCGTTGCCGCCCACCACGGCGTCGAGCGTCCTGCGGTCGATGCCCATGGCCGCGAGGAACTTCGCGACGGGGACCCACCCGGCCGCGTCGAGCGTGATGCCGACCCGATCCGGCGCGTGCCGCAGCGCCTTCGACATCCGCTTACTGATCTTGACTAGTTGGCTGTGTTCCATATCGCTTCCGATTGTGCGTCGCACGCTCCCCCCGCGGCCCATCGGTTTTTCACCGTTGCCGTTGAGTGCTCTTTGGCGCTCATGCGGCTTTCCTGCCTTGCGGTAGGACGGTCCCGGTCTGATCCGCTGACGCGGTGCCGGGTTGACGTTTCGTAGCCTCCTGCCCGCCGGGGCGGGTCTTCTGGTTGGCTCCACGTCCTGCCACCGAGCCACTCCCGGCGGGTTCCAGAGTCGCCGTCACGAGGGCGGCGAGGTTGCGTGCGGCGTTGACGTCCCGGTCGAGGACCAGGCCGCATGCCGTGCATTCGTACATGCGCTCGGCCAGGGTGAGTTTGGTTTTCACCGCACCACAGCCCGAGCAGGTCTTCGACGACGGGTACCAGCGGTCGGCGACCATGAGCCGCCCGCCGTGCCACACCGTCTTGTATGCCAACTGCCGGCGGATCTCACCGAACCCGGCATCCGCGACACGGCGGGCCAGCCGGCGATTGCGGAGCATGCCGGCGACGTTGAGGTCCTCGACCACGACCGTTTCGTAGGTGGCCGCGAGGTGCGTGGTGAGTTTGTGCAGGCCGTCGCGGCGCAGGTTCGCCACCCGGGCGTGTGCCTGGCCGAGCCGTGCCGAGGCGCGCTGCCACCGCTTCGACGCCTTCTGCCTGGTCCGCCGGTCCGGGCCCTGTTTCCGCGCCAGCGCACGGCCGAGTGCCCGTAGCCGGGCCTGAGCGGCGTCGAGATGCTTCGGGTTCGGCACCGGTTCGCCGGTGGTGGAGAGCACGGCGAGGTGCTTGATCCCGACGTCCACACCGACCACACTGCCGGGCCGCGCCGCAGGGTGAACAGCCCGTTCAACCTCGACCGTGAACGCGACGAACCACCGGCCGCCGTCACGCCGGACGGTCGCCGACATGATCCGCGCCGTACCAGACTCCAGCCGCCGCGCGAGTTTGCGCGCGGACTCGTGCAGTTTCAACCGGCCAAGCCGTGGCAGCACCACGTGCATCCGATCCGGCTCGACCCGGATCGTCCCGGTCGTGAACCGGATGCTCGGGATAGTGCGGCGCTTCGACTTGAACCTGGGAAACCCGACTCTCCGGCCGGCGCGCTCACCCTTGCGGGAATCGGACCAGTTCTTCAACCCGCGGGCGAGGCTGTCGAAGCCGGTGTTGAACGCTTCCTTCGACACTTCCGGCCACCAGGGCGCGACCTCATGCCTCGCCGCGTTCCACGCCCTACGCAGCGCCGGCAACGACCAGCCCTGACCGGGCGTCAACTGCTCGTCGGGGACACCATAAGAACGCTCCGCCGCCCGCTGCCCCATGACGGCCTTCACCCGGGCAAGGGCCCAGTTGTGCGCGACACGAGCCGCGCCCGCATGCGCGAGCACCGCCCGCTCCCGCACCGCAGTCAGGTCGAGGGCGAAGCGGTACGCCCGGACCGTCTTCACACCCTCACCTCCTTACCGGACGGCGATCAGTATCGACGACGGGTACGACAATTTCTGAACCGGTGAGCATCAGAGCGAATTCCTGAACGCCAGAGAACACTCAATCGGCGACAGTTGACAGCCCCCACGGGCGTGGCCCGTTTGCGCGCCGACTGCTCCCCGCGGCCATCGGCTTTTTCACCCCCGCGGGCGTAGCCCGTCGAGGATGACGGTGACCGTGTTGGCCTGGGCCTGCGGGGGTGCCCAGCGGACCGCGTGCGAGGCCCCGACCAGCACCGCGACCACCTCGCTCACCCCCACGTCGCCCCGCAGGGTGCCCTCGTCGCGGGCCCGCCGGACGAGGACCTCGATCGCGGCGAGGAGTTCCTCCCGCACCTGCGCGAATACTCCCGAGACGTCCACCCCCGCCCCGGCGAGCGCGTCCGCGAACGCGTTCTTCGCGGCGCTCTGCCCGATGACGTGCTCGAGGAACCCGAACACGGCCACGCCCACGTCGGGCCGGGCGGCCGCCGCCCGGGCGTCCTCGACGAGGCCGCGCATCCGCTCGACAAGGACCGCTTCCAGCAGCGCCTCCTTGGTCGGAAAGTGCCGGAACACGGTCCCGATCCCGACCCCGGCCGCCCGGGCCACCTCCTGCGTCGACGCCCCGACCCCCTGATCGGCGAACACGGCCTCGGCCGCCTCGAGCACCCGCATCCGGTTGCGCCGCGCATCGGCCCGCAGCGGCTTCTCGTGTTCGTCCACGCCCACCCCTTTGACATTCGGAGCGCCCGCTCCGTATGCTTGAACCGGAGCCAGCAGTCCGATTGTACGTCCCGGAGGAGCCATGCCACTCACCGTCTTCCTGGCCCTGGTCGCCGGGTTCTTCGCGGGCAACGGCCTGCCATATTTCCTGCAGGGCAGCCTGGGCGAGGGCCACAACCCGTCGCCGTTTCCCGACCATCCGGCCGTCAGCGTCGCCACCGGCCTCGGCTGCTTCCTCATCGCCAGCGCCGCCTGGCACTTCGCCGGCGTCGCGGCCCATCCGTGGCCCGGCCGGCTCGCCGCCGCCGCGGGCCTGCTGATCGTGGGCCTGATCCACGCGCGGACCTGGCGCGACCCCGACCCGTGGGGCAAACGGACCCGCAACGCCTGAGCGGCTCAGGCGACGGCGAAGACCACCCGGTCGGGGCGCAGGATCGCCGTGCGGCCGCGCAGCCACCGGCGCAGGGTGCCGGACGGGTCCAGTTCCGGGGTCACGCGCAGCTCGCGGGCGCCCTCGAGGGTCGCCGATGGGGCGCCGGTGTGCAGGATCGCCCAGCCCGGGCCGAGGGCCTCGTCCAGCCACATCTCGCGGCCGTCCAGCACCACCCTCGGCTGGGGGCAGAGCGTGCCGGCCCGGCGGCCGCGGCCGACGCCGCGCAGGGGCGGGCTGGTCGAGCGCAGCGCCAGGCCCTTCAGGCCGGGCAGGCGCCACACCGCGCCGAGCACCACCCGGCGCACGGCGGCGGCGCGGTCCTGGCCGCCGGTCATGGCCCAGCCGGCCACGATCGCCAGGCGGATCTGGGCGCGGACGTGTGGGGCGCGCTCGCGCTCGTAGGAGTCGAGGAGGTCTTCGGCGCCGCCGGGGGTGGCCAGGTCGGTGGCGAGCTTCCAGGCCAGGTTGCAGGCGTCGCGCAGCCCGGCGCCGAGGCCCTGCCCGATGAAGGGCGGCGTCTGGTGGGCCGCGTCGCCGAGCAGGAACACCCGGCCGGCGCGCCAGCGGTCGGCGAGCCCGGCGCGGAACGTGTACTCGGCCCGCCGCACGATCCGCACGCCGGCGCTGCCCAGCCAGAGGGCCAGCAGGGCGTCGGCGTCGACGGGGGGCTCGTGGTCGAAGAGGCGGAACTCCCAGCGGTACCGGCGCGGACCCAGCTGCATGAACGTCGCCGCCCGGCGCGGGTCGCAGACCTGGTGGACGCCGCCCCACGCGTCGAGGTCCTCGTCGCACACGCCGTCGACGACCAGCCAGCGCTCGGCGAAGCGCAGGTCGACGCGGCGGGCGCCGATGAGCTCCCGCACCGTGCTGTTCGCGCCGTCGCACCCCAGCACCGCCGCCGCCGGGGTCGCATGCTCGACGCCGTCGGTGAGCGTGCGATACCGCACGACCGCCGCCCCCGCGACCGCCGCCCCCTCAGCCGCCAGCCCCTCAGCCGCCAGCCCCGCAGCCGTCGGCCCGGCGGCTGCGGCCTGCGCAATCGATTCAGGGGCCGGCCGCGGGTGGTCGATGGCGAAAACCTCGGCGTCGCCGACGAACTCGATGGCGGGCAGCTCGGCCATGCGGGCGCGCAGGAGGCGCTCCAGGTCGGGCTGGTCGAACATGTTGGCCTGCGGGTAGCCGTGCGGGCCGGCGGACTCGTCGCGGCGGAACTCGGCCATCACCCGGTGCCGGCCGTCGAGCAGCCGCAGGCCCAGTCCGGGGCGGCTGACCTGCAGGAACGCCTCGGCGATCCCCAGTTCCTGCAGGATGCGCAGCACCTCGTCGTCGAGGTGCACGGCCCGGGGCAGCGGGTAGGGCTCCGCGTAACGGTCCAGCACCAGGCACGGCACGCCGCGCTGGGCCAGCAGGATCGCGGCGGCCACCCCCACCGGCCCGGCCCCGACCACCACGACGCGATCCACGGGCCCGAATCTAGGCCACCGCGGTGGCGGGGAACCACCCTCGGACGGGGCACATGTCCGCGGCCCACGGGTAGAGACCTCGGCGGCACCACCCCATGCACCGCAAACGTGGACCTCAACCCAGGCAGGAGAACGGCAATGCCACTGGACAACCCGGCCGACCTGTTCCTCTACGAACTGTCGGGCATGTACGACGCCGAGCGCAAGAGCAACCAGATGGTGGGCGAGATCCTCTCGAAGACGGAGCAGAGCCCGCTGGCACAGATTCTGCGCGCCCAGCAGCAGCAGGGGCAGCAGAAGATCCAGAACCTCGAGACGTGCTTCGCGATGATGGAGACGGAGCCGGTCGAGGCGCCCTGTATGGCGATCGACGGGATGCGGGCCGAGTTCCAGGCGTTCGCCGACCAGCGGCCCACCATGGAGGCGATGGAGATCTACACCGTCGACGCCGAGACGCGGCTGGCGCACTACGGCATCGCGGGGTACCAGAACCTCATCGACAAGGCGCTGCTCATGGGCGAGATGCAGTGCGCGCAGATCCTGCGGACCAACCTGGTGCAGAAGCAGGAGAACGCGGGCACGTTCGAGCGGATCAGCCACGAGCTCGGCCAGCGCGTGGTCATGAGCGTCTGACGCACGAAGGGCCGCCGGGTGACCCCGGCGGCCCGAACCAGGCCGGTCCCGTAAGGGGCGCAACCGGGGGGTTAGACCCACTGCGCGTGGCCGTCGCGGCGGACAGAATTGGCGGCATGAAGGCGTGGCCGTTCGTCCGCCGGGGGCTGGTCGCGGTCGCCCGGGTGAGCGTGGCCGGCCTGCTGTCGTTCCCGGTCCACCTCGTCCTGTTCGTCCTCACCCTCGTGTCGTTCGTGCTCACCCTGGCCGGCGCCGGGCTCGTGCTCGCGCCGCTGGTGCAGATGCTGGTCCGGCGGTACGCGAACCTGCGCCGCCGCCTCGCGCGGGACTGGGCCGGGGTGGAGATCGCCGTGCCCTACCGGCCGAAGCCCGGCGGCGCGTGGCTCGGGTCGCCCAAGCGGTGGCTGTGGCTGGTGCGCGACCCGGCGACGTGGCGGGACCTGCTGTGGCTCCTGGCCGGGGCGCCGATCGGCACCGCCATGGGCCTCGCCACCGTGATATTCCTGGTGTACGGCCTGCAGGGCATCATCCTGGCGCCGGTCATCGCGGAGGCACAGTCCGGCCCGTACGGCTATGGCGTCACGTGGCCCGTCGACGACCTCGCCGACTTCCTGCTCGTCCCGCCGCAAGGGGCGCTGATCACGTTCGGCGTCCTGTACGCGGCGCCCTGGCTGGTGTGGGGGCTGGCGAGGTACGACCAGAGTCTCCTCGGGCCGACGCGCAGCGCCACCCTCGAGCGGCGCGTCGAGGGGCTCACCCGCACCCGCACGCAGGTGGTCGACGCGCAGGCCGCCGAGTTGCGCCGGATCGAGCGGGACCTGCACGACGGCGCGCAGGCCCGCATCGTGGCGCTCGGCATGAGCCTGGGCATGGCCGAGGACCTGGTGGTCCGCGACCCGGCGGCGGCGCAGGCGCTCATCGCCGAGGCGCGGGAGGCCAGCGGTCTGGCCCTGGCGGAGCTGCGGCAGCTGGTGCGGGGCATCCACCCGCCGGTGCTGGCCGAGCGGGGCCTGCTGGGCGGCCTGCGGGCCCTCGCGCTGACGCTGCCCCTGCCCGTGACGGTCGACGGCGACCTGCCGGGGCGACCGCCGGCGCCGGTGGAGTCGGCCGCGTACTTCGCCGCCGTCGAGGCCCTCGCCAACGTCGTCAAGCACAGTGGCGCGACGGCGCCGTGGGTATCGTTGTCGTACCTCGGTGGCGCCCTCTACCTGACCGTCGGCGACAACGGCGTGGGAGGCGCCGCGCCCCGCGCCGGCTCGGGCCTGTCCGGCGTCGAGCGCCGCCTGGCCGCGTTCGACGGCGTCCTGCGCGTCGACAGCCCACCCGGGGGCCCGACCGTGCTGACCATGGAGCTGCCGTGCGCGTTGTCATCGCCGAAGATCTCGCCCTCCTCCGCGACGGCCTGATCCGGCTGCTGCACGCCTACGGCTTCGAGGTCCTCGCCGCCGTCGACAACGGCGCCGACCTGCGCACGGCCCTGCTGGAACTGCGACCGGACGTGGCGGTGGTGGACGTACGACTCCCGCCCACCTTCACGGATGAAGGGCTGCGGGCCGCCATCGCCGCCCGCGCCGAGGTGCCGGGACTGCCCGTGCTGGTGCTGTCGCAGCACGTGGAGCAGCTGTACGCCAGGGAGCTGCTCTCCGACCGTCACGGCGGCGTGGGGTATCTGCTCAAGGACCGCGTGGCGACCGTCAGCGAGTTCATCGACGCCGTGCGCCGGGTCGCCGCCGGCGGCACCGCCATGGACCCGGAGGTCGTCTCGCAGCTGCTGGCCCGCTACGCTGGCGCTCCGACCCGCGCCCTGACCCCGCGCGAGCGCGAGGTACTGGCCCTGATGGCCGAGGGCCGCTCCAACAACGCCATCGCCGCCCGGCTCTACGTCACGGAGAAAGCCATCGGCAAGCACATCAACGGCATCTTCAGCAAGCTCGGCCTGCCCCCGTCCGAGGACGACAACCGCCGCGTCCTGGCCGTGCTGGCGTACCTGAACGCATGACCGACCTCGTCACCCGCCTGCGCGCCGCCGGCTGCGTCTTCGCCGAGGACGAGGCCGAGCTGCTGTCCTCCGCCGCCCCCGACCCGGCAACGCTGGAGTCCATGGTCGCGCGCCGCGTGTCCGGCGTCCCGCTGGAGCACGTCCTCGGTTTCGCAGATTTCGCGGGTGTACGGCTGGCAGTGACCGAAGGCGTCTTCGTGCCCCGGCACCGCACCGAGCTGCTGACCACCACGGCTCGCGGCTTGCTCCACCCGGGCGCGACGGTGCTGGACCTCTGCTGCGGCACGGGCGCCCTGGGCCTGGTGACCGTCCGGGACGTCCCGGGCGTGCGCCTGGTCGCCGCCGACATCGACCCGGCCGCGGTCGCCTGCGCCCGCACCAACCTGACGGGCGTCTCCTCGGAGGTCTTCTGCGGCGACCTGTTCGACCCGCTGCCCCCGGACCTGCGGGGCCGCGTCGACGTGCTGCTCGCCAACGTGCCGTACGTGCCCACGGCCGAGATCGCCTACCTGCCGGAGGAGTTCCGCGTCCACGAGGCCCGCGCCGCCCTGGACGGCGGCGAGGACGGCCTGGACGTTTTCCGCCGGGTCGCCGCCGAGGCCCCGCACTGGCTGGCCCCGGGCGGCGTCCTGCTGTGCGAGGCCGCCCCGGATCAGCTGGAGGCGGCCCACAAGGCACTACGCGGGGCCGGCCTGACCCCGTCGACGATCACCGACGAGGACACCGAGACCACCGTGGTCCTCGGCGGCGCTCCCCGTTAAGCAATAGCCGCCGACCCACCTCGGGCATTGACCAGCGGCAATCACCGGCGCTGTGCCGGGGCGAGGCGCGCAGATTGCCGCCGGTTCAGCCGACGTTGCCGGTCAGCCGTAGAGGCGGCGGCCGTAGCTGGCCTCCGCGTAGTACGCCTCGAGATCCTCCACCGTCTCCGGGGTCTCCTGCACGCTCTTGACCAGGTTGGCGTGGCTCGGCAGGGCCTCGGGCGTCCAGGTGTCGGGCTTCCACAGCTTCGAGCGCATGAATGCCTTCTGGCAGTGGAAGAAGATGGTGTCGATGTCGACGACCAGGGCGAGGGCCGGGCGGTGGCCCTCCACGACCAGCGCGTCGAACCACGGCGCGTCGGTCAGCAGCCGGGCGCGGCCGTTGATGCGCAACGTCTCGCGGCGGCCGGGGACCAGGAAGATCAGGCCGACGTGCGGGTTGCTCAGGATGTTGTGGAAGCCGTCGGCGCGGCGGTTGCCCGGGCGCTCCGGGACGGCGATGGTGCGCTCGTCGATGACGTGGGTGAAGCCCGGCGGGTCGCCCTTCGGCGAGACGTCGCAGTTGCCGGCCGCGTCGGCGGTGGCGACCAGGACGAACGGCGACAGGGCCAGCCATTCGCGGTCGGTGCGGCAGAGGGTGTCGCGTTCCTTGGTCACGGCCCGGGGCATCGGCGACCCGAGCAGTTCCTCCAGTTCTCCCACCGTGGTGATCTGCATGAACCTCAGCATACTGGCGGTAACAACCTGTAACAGAGCGGATATTGTACGGCCGGATGTGTGCCATTAGCGTCAGCTCATGACGGACCAACGCACCGACGCGTACCGCGACGACCGCGCGCATGTCTTCCACTCGTGGTCGGCGCAGCGGACCCTCGATCCGGTCGTGGTGGCCGGCGGCGAGGGCGCGACCTTCTGGGACGAGTCCGGCCGGCGCTACCTCGACTTCGCCTCCCAGCTGGTCAACCTCAACCTCGGCCACCAGCACCCGCGGATCGTGGCCGCGATCCAGGAGCAGGCCGCGAAGCTGTGCACGATCTCGCCGGGCTTCGCCAACGCGGCCCGCAGCGAGGCGGCCCGGCTCATCGCCGAGGTCGCGCCCGGGGACCTGCGGCACGTGTTCTTCACCAACGGCGGGACCGAGGCCAACGAGCACGCGATCCGGATGGCCCGCGGCACGACCGGGCGGCACAAGGTCCTGGCCGCCTACCGCTCCTACCACGGCGCCACCACCGGCTCGATCACGCTCACCGGCGACCCGCGCCGCTGGCCCAACGAGCCGGCGATGCCCGGCGTGGTGCGGTTCTTCGGGCCGTACCCGTACCGTTCCCCGTTCCACGCCACGAGCGAGGAGCAGGAGACCGAGCGCGCGCTGGCACACCTGGAGGAGGTGTTCACACTCGAGGGCCCGCACACGATCGCCGCGGTGATCCTGGAGTCGGTGGTGGGCACCAACGGCATCCTCGTCCCCCCGCCGGGCTACCTGACCGGCGTGCGCGAGCTGTGCGACCGCCACGGCGCCCTGCTGATCGCCGACGAGGTAATGAGCGGGTTCGGCCGCTGCGGCGAGTGGTTCGCGGTCGACCACTGGGGCGTGGTGCCCGACCTCGTCACGTTCGCCAAGGGCGTCAATTCCGGTTACGTACCGCTGGGCGGCGTCATCCTGGGCCCCCGCGTCTACGAGACGTTCGCCGAGCGCCCCTTCCCGGGCGGCCTGACGTACAGCGGCCACCCCCTGGCCTGCGCGGCCGCCGTCGCCACCATCGAGGTCATGCGCGAGGAGTCCATCCCCGAGCGGGTGCGCGACCTGGGCGAGCGGGTGGTCCGCCCGCGCCTGGAGAAGCTCCGCGAGCGGCACCCGTCGGTCGGCGACGTGCGCGGCCTGGGCCTGTTCTGGGCGATCGAACTCGTCCGCGACCGCGAGACGCGGGAGATGCTGGTGCCGTACAACGCCGCCGGCCCGGCCGCGAAGCCCATGGCCGAGGTCATCGCCGCCTGCAAGGAGCGCGGCGTCTGGCCGTTCACCCACTTCAACCGCGTGCACGTGGTGCCGCCGCTGGTCATCTCCGAGGACGACCTGCTGCGCGGCATCGACGCCATCGACGACGCCCTGGAGGTCGCGGACGCCTACGCCGCCTGAGTCCGGCCCGGCCGGCGGCAGGGCTCCCCTCGCCGCCGCCCGGTCAGACGCAGCCGGGTCGCCCACGACGCCCGCGCGGTGGCGGTGTCAGCGGGTGGTCCCAGCGGATCCTCGGGCGAGGCCCTCGCCTTGCGCAACGGCTTCGTGGAGTTGCTCGACGAGTTGGCGCAGGCTCGCATCGAGGTCGACCTGGTCTCTCGTCTGCGCGACCATCTCGTCGCGCACGTCGTCGACGAAGGGCTGCCAGGTGTCGCGGGCGCGCTGGGTGCACTCGGCGACGACCTGTTGCCGCTTCTCGGCCGCCGCCTTGTCCTGGTGCAGGCGCGCGCGATCCGCTCGGTGCTCGTCGATGAACGTCGCCAGGTAGACGGCAAGGGGAAGCGCGGCTTCGGCGATGTCGAGGCGCGGTCCCAGCTTCCCGGCCGCCTTCGCCAACGTGGCCTTCTTGCCGGCGGTCGTCTCGGATGCGTCGTTCATGGTCTTCAACACACCGAGCAGCATGGTTCCGATGTTGTTGGTGTGTTCCGCGATCCGGCCGGGCCCTTCCGGGGCGGTGGAGGGATTTTCCCCGGACTCGAGTGTCGCGATCAGCGAAGCGAAGCCGGGCCAGGACGGCCGGGCGCGCTCTCGCTCCTTGGTCTTGCGGATCGACTGCCGCAGCCGCTCGAGGCGGACCTCGTGCTTGGTGAACCATTCGTCGAGCGTGCGCTGGAGCTCATCGGTGCCGGAGCCCGGCTCCCACGACCGCCGCATCACTTCCTCGACGAGACCGTCGAGGCCGGCGTGGGCGGCCTGGTCGAGCGTGTCGAGCTCGCGCTGCCACTGGTCGCGGCGAGCGACGCCGTCGGCCGCTACCTTGGCCTGCGCCGTGTAGTCCGCCAGTTGCCTGCGCAGTTCGGTCACGGTCTCGTCCAGGACCGCTGTCCAGTACCGTTGCCCGGCCGCATGCCGCCATCCGGGCAGTGCCGACGGCGACACCGCCCCGAGCGCATCCGTGAGGTCCTGCATGCCGTCCCAGCCACGGAACTCGTCCCAGGTCTCCCGGCCGAGATCGGTGGCCGGCCCGGCCGTCTGGAACGGGTCCTGCGAGACGACGAAGACCGGCGCCCGCTCGTCCAGGCCGAACAGCTCCCGCAACTCGCGAACCTTGCGAGCACCCAGTTCCCGGTACTCCGCGAGTTCGTATTCCGGGTCCCTGCCCGCCTCGTCGAACCGCGAGATGACGAACCACATCGTCCCCGCCGGCCAGCCCTGCGTGAACAGCTTCTGCAGCACGTCGCGTTCGGCGGTCACCAGCTGCGGAGGCAGTACCGCGATGCCGACGTCCGTGAGCCCGACCGCCGCCATCGCGCGGCGCGAGTTGTTCTGCGCACGGATGTCGGACGCACCGACCTCGAATCCGGGGGTGTCACGGATGATGCACCCACCGACCTCGATGTCGTTGACCTCGAAGGTCTCGTGGCGTGCGCTGATCGTGAGCCAGGTGGGAACGTCGCGGCCCGAGTCGATGAGCAACCGGCGCAGCAGGGAGCTCTTGCCGGTGTCGTAGGAGCCGAAGAGGGTCACGACCGGCCTGTCCAGCGTCTGGAAGGCAGCCCAGTCGTCGACATACGGCCCGGTCGGTCCGCCGGGAAGCCGCCCCAGCCAGTCTCGTACCGCATCGATGTCAACCACTGTCATGCATTCCTCTCCGGCGTACCGATCAATGCTTCCGCAGCCGCGATCAAGGCTCCGGCGGCCTCGGCCCGCACGCTCGCCGAGTCCATCCGTTCGTTGACCGACGATTCGAGATCGAGGTGTTCGTCGAGGAGCGCTTCGAGCTCCCTGGTCCGCTGCTCGATGTATCCGACGGGGCCTTCCGCCTGATCACCGTGCATGATCTGTTCGACGATCCGCGCGGCCGCTTCGTCGATCTTCTGTGACGCCGATTCCTGCTGCTGCTTGTGCTTGCCGGCCTTCTGGGCGTCCATGGCCATCTCCGCGATGTCCACGACGGAAGCGATGGCCCCGAGGACGACCGCGGCCCGGGCAACGTTGGCGCCGCCCTTGATCGCACCCCACGGCTTGAACTTGTGGCCGAACTGCTTGCCGATCGCGTAGACCGCCTCCCGGTTGCCGAGGGCCTTCCCGAGCGACGCCGCGGTTCCCGCGACCTTGCCGGCGCCCCCGGCCACCTCCTCGTACCAGGCCGTTCCCCGGGCCTTGAACTCCGCCGCGAACTCGGGCGCCACCTGGAACTCGGCGGCGCGCATCTCGCGCCCGATCGCCGGTATGTGGTCGCCGTGCCATTCGTCCAGTTTGCGCGCCGCATCGGCAAGGTATCGTTCGAGATCAGCTTCGAACTGCGGGGCCTTCCACCAGGACTCGACGAGGCTCTCCAGCTTCCGGGCGGCCTTCCGATCGAACTTCGCGACCTCGGATTTCGCCGTCACCGCGTGGCGGTCCACCATCCGGCGGGCGTCCTCGCGCAGTGAGCCCTCGACGACCGTGGCGTCGTTCACCGCGGCCCGGAGGCTGGTGATCACCGGTTCCGCGCGGCGCAGCTCCTTCGCGCCGTCGGCCAGCACCTGGCGCAGCGTCTGCCGGTGATGCTTGAGGCCGGTGACCGCCGCGTCGAAGGCGGCCGACGACGCCGCATCGGACAGCTGTTCGTCGCGCAGACCTGACAGGGCGCTCGTCAGTGCGGCCACGCCGTCCCACAGCCGATGCTCGTCGAAATCAGCGGGTCCCGCCGTCGCGTCGCCGCCCACCAAGCCGAACGGATCCCCGGACAAGCAGTGGATCAGGTCGATGTCCACGTCGACGGCACGAGCGGCGAAGGCCGCACGCAGTTCCTCGCGTTTGCGGTGCTGCTGGTTGAGAAAGGTCTCGGGGGCGGCCAGCGGATCCACGCCCAGTTCGTCGCACCGGTTGACGAGGAACACCATCCGCCCGCCTTTGGCGGCGGTCAGCTCCGAGCCGCGCAAGAGCTCTTCCAGTACCGAGGTGTTGCCGACCAGCAGGTTGATGTGGACGACGACGAACACCAGAGCAGCCTCGGTGATCGTCTCGAACGCGGTGGTGTCGTGCTGGTCGCGTCCACTCTGCAAGCCCGGCGTGTCGACGAGATCGAACCCGGGGAACCGGTAGCGGTTCGCGGTCGTGGTCGCGGGCAGCGCCCGAATGTCGAGCCCGTGCGGCTGCCGGCCGCTGTCCACCATGATCCGGCGGATCAGCGACGACTTTCCCGAGTTGTAGTCACCGAGCACGGCAAATGCCGGCCGTGCCCCGGCGACGCGCCAGAAGGCTCGTACGACATCGCACAGCGCCGGGTCGCGCCGCGCCGCGTCCTCGAGGTCGTGTCGCCACGAGTGGATCTCCGCCGTCGTCGGCGCGGCCCACGCCGCGGCTATGGCGCGCGCCAGCCGCGTGCGGTTCGCCTCCTGGAGACTCGAGTACGCCTCGTGCACCGCACTGTCGATCTGCGCCGGCCGGTGGTCGATGCCGGCCGCGAGCCAGTCCTCGCCCAGCAACGCCCGCGTCACCTCGGCCGGGGTGTGCCCCATCCGGCGCTGCGCCCGCAGCAGGACGTCGGTCACCGCGGGTGCGGGCCGGACCGAATCCGCGTAGGCCTGCAGGCTGTCGATCAGCCGCACGATCCGGCCGCGCGCCATGCGAAGCCCGATCGCGGTGCGGAGCGACTCGCCGACCGCGGGGGCCAACGACGTCCACGCCGCTTTCCGGCTGTCGCGGACGAGCGCATCCTCGTAGGCAGCGAACGTCTTGTCCACCGCGCGATGGCATTCGGCAATGGCGTCAGCCATCGCTTTCCGGGCTTGCTCCGAGTCTTTCCCGCTCTTCTTCTTGCCGAGGTACTGCCCGACTTGCCCAACGATCCCGACGCCCGCGGCAGTGGCGGCGAGTACCCAGCCCGCGGGGTTCCAGAAGAGGGGTACCGCAAGGGCGCCGATGCCCATCGCGATACCCGCGCCCCGGAAGGCACCACCCGTCACGCCGCCGCCCTTGTCGCCGGGGATCGTTGCGGCGTGCGCCATCGCCATTGCGTCGGCGACGGATGTGCGGTCCACCGCGATCTCGAGCTCACGCTGCAGGAACACCTGGCGGGCCGCCCACACGGCGTCCGCCGCGGCGGATATGGCACCTTGGTCGTACACGGCCGCCGCGAACTCCGGCTCGCCGAACGCGGTGCGCTCGGCGAACGCCCTTTGGATCGCATCGTCCGCGTTTGCCTTCGCCTGGCGGCGGCATCCCGCAAGGTGCGAGGCGGCGAGGTGCCGGACGAAGCGGTCCAGCGACCCGTTGCCCGGCGACGTGTACGGGCCGCCCCGCGCCTGCTCGGAAACGCCGACCAGATCCGCGCTGAGCGCCGCGTCGTGCAGCCATTCGGCACGTTCGGCGTCTTGCGGATAGCCCAGCACGGCGAACAGCGACTCGACCTCGCGTTCGAGGGATTCCGCTTCCCGCTCGATCTCGGCCGCCAGGTCGTCGAGCTCGCCGATCCCTCGGCGGCACCGTGATCGGATGTCCTCGCGCAGCGCGGTCAACCGGAGATCGGCGGCGCCTTCCTCGATCGAGGTGGCGATGAGGCGCTCCAGCGTCCCGAAGTTCGACCAGCGATCGAGGTAGTCCGTCCCGAACTCCTCCCGTTCCCGGTGGAGGTTCTCCGAGGCGGGGCCGCGGAACGGGGTCGTGGCGCGCGCGAACAAGGCCCGCCGGCTGTTGATCGCGACGACCGGTGTGCCGGGCAACCCGATTCGTGCGAGCTGGGTCCGAACGTTGTCCACGTGCTGGCGAACCGATTCGGACAGATTCCTGCGGCGAGCCTCGGGAACGATCGCGGGGTGGCGCCAGCGCGGGTTGCGGACGTTGAGGACAGCCACCACCGGCTTGCCGTGGTCGCGGATCCAGGCGGCGACCTTCTCGAACTCCATCCCCTGCTGAGACTGGGTGTCGAAGCACAGGAGCACGATGTCGGCGATCTCGACTGCCTCGCGGGCCCTGGCCTCGAGAACGTCGCGGCGCTCGGTCCGTCCCCAGCCGTTGATCCCGGGCGTGTCGAACAGCCGGCAGTCCCGCCACTCGATGTGGCACGCCTCGGTGGTCCAATCGCTGGCACCCCACGGCGAGACGTACTCCCCGTCGAGCCGGCCGAACACCGACAACAGGGTGCTCTTCCCGACGCCGCTGCGCCCGAAGAACGCGATGTTGAACGACCCGAGCGACCCGCGCCCACGATCGAGGTGACCTCGCAGTGCCTCCGGAAACCCCCGGGTGAAGCCGTCCAACCGGGTAATCAAGCCAGACGAGGACGGCGCGGCGCGCTGCTCTTGCGCAAATGCGCCGACCAGGTCATCCGTGATGTCATCCAGGCGCGTCAGTTCCGCGTGTCCCTGCTCGACGGCCGATCGAACAGCCTCCTCGAGCGACACGCCGGCAAATCGTTGAACCCCAGGCGCCGGCACTACAAGATCACGCTCTGCGGTAGCCCGCCCGGAACAGTCACAATGATCGTTCCTACTGGACGGTCAAGCCCTCGACAAGACACCGGAAGGCCATGAACCGGCCCCGGACGCCAGCGGCGCCTCCACCGATCCGGCAACCACCTGCCAGGCCGGTCAGACGCAGTCGGGCCGGAAATGCAGGTCGTTGACGGCGCCGTGGATGCCGAAGAAGCCGCAGCAGAGCACCCCGAGCAGGCCGATGACGAACAGCAGCGGCGGCAGGTACCCGAGGCGCCGGCCGGCGCTGTGCCACGCAACCACCGCGAAGCCCGCCGCGACCCCCATCGCCACGGTCGCCCCGACCCCCAGCCACACGGTGCTGACCGGCGCTTCCAGCTGCGCCGCCGAGTAGTGGAGGTCGCACGCCTTCTGCCGAAGATGCAGGACCGCGTCGCTCTCCCGGAACCACTCGGCGGCCAGCACGGCCGCGACCACCATCGCGGCCGCCGACCATCCGCACCATCGGAGGAACCACCGCCGGCTCGCTGCCTGTTCCGTCTCCATACCGTCCACCTCGAGGCGATCGGCGACGCCGTGGACCGCGTCCAGGCGTCCGGCAGGCCGCGCCGGACCTGGCCATAGACGTCGCGGGCGGCCGCGCAGGTCGCGCAGCTGGGCGAACGTGACCACGCCACCGCTGCCACGCGCACAGCGTAGTCAGGCGGCACAAGGCGGCCGCCGGGGAAGGCCCCGGCGGCCGCGCTTGCCGGAACTAGGCGCTGAGCGGGCTGCTCATGAGACGGCCGGGATGATGTGCTTGCCGTAGGCGGCGAGCGTGGACTCCTTCGCGTCGTGCTGCAGGTACAGGGCGAACTGGTCCACGCCGAGGTCCTTGAGCTCGGCGAGGCGCTCGAGGTGCGCCCGCACCGGGCCGAGGATGCAGAACCGGTCGACGACCTCGTCGGGGACGAAGTCGGTGTGGGTGCTGCCGGCCCGGCCGTGCGCGGCGTAGTCGTAGCCCTTGCGGCCCTTGATGTAGTCGGTGAGCACGGTGGGCACGGCCCCGCCGGTGCCGTAGCGGGCCACGATGTCGGCGACGTGGTTGCCGACCATGCCGCCGAACCACCGGGTCTGCTCGCGCTGGTGGGCCAGGTCGTCGCCGACGTAGGCCGGGGCGGCGACGCAGAACTTGATGCCGTCCGGGTCGCGTCCGGCCTGCTGCGCCGCCGAGCGGACCGCCGTGATCATCCAGGCGGCGATGTCCGGGTCGGCCAGCTGCAGGATGTACCCGTCGCCGATCTCGCCGGTCAGCGCGAGCGCCTTGGGCCCGTAGGCGGCCACCCACACCTCGAGCCGGCTGCCGGGCGCCCAGGCGAAGCGCAGGTTCCGGTCGTGCAGGCGCACCGCGCGGCCGTTGCCGAGCTCCCGGATGACCTGCACGCACTCGCGCAGTTCGGCCAGCGTGGTCGGGCGGGAGCCTAGCACGCGCACCGCCGAGTCGCCCCGGCCGATGCCGCAGACGGTGCGGTTGCCGTACATCTCGTTGAGGGTGGCGAACAGCGACGCGGTGACCGTCCAGTCCCGGGTGCCGGGGTTGGTCACCATCGGCCCGACGACGACCCGCTCGGTGTCGGCGAGGATCTTGGAGTAGATGACGAACGGCTCCTGCCACAGCACGTGCGAGTCGAACGTCCACACGTGGCTGAAGCCGGCCGCCTCGGCCCGCTTGGCCAGCTCGACCACGCCCATGGCGGGCGGATCGCACTGCAGCACCACCCCTATGTCCATCCCGTCACCGCACCTTCGGGAAGCCGAGGTCGACCTCGGACGTGGCCGGGTCGGGCCAGCGCGAGGTGACGACCTTGCTGCGGGTGTAGAACTGGATGCCCTCGGGGCCGTACATGTGCAGGTCGCCGAAGAGCGAGGACTTCCAGCCGCCGAAGCTGTAGTAGGCGACCGGGACGGGCACGGGCACGTTGACGCCGACCATGCCGCAGACGACGTCGTACTGGAACTGCCGGGCCGCCCCGCCGTCGCGGGTGAAGATGGCGGTGCCGTTGCCGTACTCGTTGTCGTTGACGAGCCTGACGGCCTCGTCGTAGGTCTCGGCCCGCACGACGGCGAGCACCGGGCCGAAGATCTCGTCGGTGTACAGCGGCGAGCCGGTGCTGACCCTGTCGACCAGCGAGGCGCCGAGGAAGAACCCGGGCCCCTGGCTGACGGGCGCCTCCCGGCCGTCGACGACCACCTCGGCGGTGCCCGGGTCGGCAAGGTAGCCGGCCACCCGGTCGCGGTGCTCGCGGGTGATGAGCGGGCCCATCTCGGCGGCCGGGTCGGTGGCCGGGCCGACCGCGATCCGGCCGATCCGCTCGGAGATGGCGGCGACCAGCGGGTCGGCGACCGCGCCGACCGCGACGACGACGGAGACGGCCATGCACCGCTCCCCCGCCGAGCCGTAGCCGGCGGAAACGGCGGCGTCGGCGGCCGCGTCGACGTCGGCGTCCGGCAGTACCACCATGTGGTTCTTCGCTCCCCCGAGCGCCTGGACGCGCTTGCCGGCGCGGGTGCCGGCCTCGTAGACCGCCCTGGCGATGGGCGTGGACCCGACGAAGCTCAGCGCCTGCACGTCGGGGTGCCCGATGAGCCGCTCGACGGCCTCCCGATCGCCCTGCACGACGTTGAACGCGCCGTCGGGCAGCCCGGCCTGGCGCAGCAGGTCGGCCAGCAGCAGCGAGACCGACGGGTCCTTCTCGCTGGGCTTGAGCACGAACGTGTTGCCGCACACGAGCGCGTTGCAGAACATCCACATCGGCACCATGGCGGGGAAGTTGAACGGCGTGATGCCGGCGACGACGCCGAGCGGCTGGCGGATGGAGTACACGTCCACGCCGGTGGAGGCCTGCTCGCTGTAGCCGCCCTTGAGCAGGTGCGGCGCGCCGGTGGCGAACTCGATGTTCTCCAGCCCGCGGGCCAGTTCCCCGCCGGCGTCGGCCACGGTCTTGCCGTGCTCGGCGCTGACCAGCGACGCGATCTCCTTGCGGTTGGCGTCGACGAGCTCGCGGAAGCGGAACATGACCTCGGCCCGGCGCGACAGCGACGCGGCCCGCCAGGCCGGGTAGGCGGCCAGGGCGCTCGCGACGGCGGCGTCGGTCTCGGCGGCGGTGGCCGCGACGACGTAGGCCTGCTGCTCGCCGGTGGCCGGGTCCCAGACCGGCAGCTGCCGGCCGCTGGTGCCGGACACGGCCTGCCCGTCGAGCCAGTGCTTGATCTCTCGCATATCTGTGCAACCCCTAGAGGAGATAGTCCGACAGTCCGCGGCGGACGAACCGTCCGTGGCCTTTGGTGCCGTGGTAGGTGTCGCCGGACACGATCACAGCGCCGCGGGAGATGACGGTGTCGACCTTGCCGGCGACCTCGAAGCCCTCCCAGGCCGAGTAGTCCATGTTCATGTGGTGCGTCTCGACGCCGATGCGAGTGCGGGCCGCGGGGTCGTAGAGCACGATGTCGGCGTCGGAGCCGGGCGCGATGACGCCCTTGCGCGGGAACAGGCCGAACATGCGCGCCGGGGTGGTGGCGATCGTCTCGACCCACCGGGCCAGCGACAGCTTGCCGTCGACGACGCCCTGGTAGAGCAGG
Source organism: Dactylosporangium sp. NPDC051485 (assembly GCF_040682015.1). Classification (NCBI taxonomy): domain Bacteria; kingdom Bacillati; phylum Actinomycetota; class Actinomycetes; order Micromonosporales; family Micromonosporaceae; genus Dactylosporangium; species Dactylosporangium sp. NPDC051485. The sequence goes on along the minus strand of NZ_JBFAZW010000024.1, from coordinate 78,374 downwards.
TCGACGCGGTGCTCGACGCCGCCGATGCCGTTGGGGATCTTCGAGAAGTCGCCGATGCCCATCTCCTTCTGGTCCTTGAAGCAGAAGGGGCAGTGGTCGGTGGAGACGACGGACAGGTCGTTGCTGCGAAGGCCCCGCCACAGGTCGGCGCGGTGGCGCTCCTTGCCGCTGCGCAGCGGCGTCGAGCAGACCCACTTCGCACCCTCGAAGCCGGGCGCGCCGAGCTGCTCCTCCAGGGTGAGGTACAGGTACTGCGGGCAGGTCTCAGCGAAGACGTTGCGGCCGAGGTCCCGGGCGGCGGCGACCTGCTCCAGGGCCTTGGAGGCGGAGAGGTGCACGATGTAGAGCGGGCAGTCCGCGGCCACGCTGGCCAGCCAGATCGCCCGGCTGGTCGCCTCGGCCTCCAGGGCCTCGGGGCGGGTGATGCCGTGGTGGATCGGGTCGGTCTCGCCGCGCTCGATCGCCTGCTTGACGAGCACGTCGATGGCGGGCCCGTTCTCCGCGTGCATCATGATCATGGCGCCGTTGTCGCGGGCCTTCTGCATCGCGCGCAGGATCTGCCCGTCGTCGCTGTAGAAGACGCCGGGGTAGGCCATGAACAGCTTGAAGCTGGTGATCCCCTCGTTCGCGACGAGCTGGTCCATCGCCTTGAGCGAGTCGTCGCCGACGCCGCCGAGGATCATGTGGAAGGCGTAGTCGATGTGGCACTCGCCCTCGGTCTTGGCGTGCCAGGCGGCGAGGCCGTCCTGGACCACCTCGCCGTAGCGCTGGATCGCGAAGTCGATGATGGTCGTGGTGCCGCCGAAGGCCGCGGCGCGGGTGCCGGTGTCGAAGGTGTCGGAGGCCTTGGTGCCGCCGAACGGCATCTCCATGTGCGTGTGCGCGTCCACGGCGCCGGGGATGACGTACTTCCCGGTGGCGTCGAGGACCTCGAAGTCGCCCTCCCGCGGCCCGTCGCCGGGCATGAACACGGCGGAGATCTTCTCGCCGACGACGAGGACATCACCCGGGATCGCGCCCTGCGGCCCGACCACCGTCCCGCCCCTGATGAGCAACGCGGTCACGGCCGCACCAGCTCCCCGTAGGCGTCGGGACGGCGGTCGCGGTAGAACTGCCAGCGGTCGCGGACCGCGGCGAGCAGGTCCATGTCGAGGTCGCGGACGATGAGCTCCGGGTTGTGCGCGTCGCCGACCTCGCCGACGAACTTGCCCTCCGGGTCGACGAAGTAACTGGTGCCGTAGAAGTCGTTGTCGCCCAGCGGCTCGATGCCGGTGCGGTTGATGGCGCCGATGAAGTACTCGTTGGCCACCGCGCTGGCCGGCTGTTCCAGCTGCCAGAGGTACGCGGACAGGCCCCGGCTGGTGGCCGACGGGTTGAACACGATCTGGGCGCCGCCCAGGCCCAGCGCCCGCCAGCCCTCGGGGAAGTGGCGGTCGTAGCAGATGTAGACGCCGATCCTGCCGACGGCGGTGTCGAAGACGGGATAGCCGAGGTTGCCGGGGCGGAAGTAGAACTTCTCCCAGAAGCCTTTCACCTGGGGGATGTGGTTCTTGCGGTACTTGCCGAGGTACGTGCCGTCCGCGTCCACCACGGCGGCGGTGTTGTACAGCACGCCCGGCTGCTCCTGCTCGTACATCGGCAGGATCATCACCATGCCGAGCTCGGCGGCGAGGGCCTGGAAGCGCTCGGTGGTCGGGCCGGGGATCGACTCGGCGTACTCGTAGTACGCGGAGTCCTGTACCTGGCAGAAGTACGGGCCGTAGAACAGCTCCTGGAAGCAGATCACCCGGGTGCCCTGGGCGGCGGCCTGCCGGGCGTAGTCCTCGTGCGCCTTGATCATCGACTCCTTGTCGCCCGTCCAGTTGGTCTGGACGACGGCGGCGCGGATGATCGTCATGGCTGCCCCTCTCTGGTCGGTCCACATTGGCCGTTGCGGGGTTCGTCCCAACCGGATCTCGACCTTGTCGCCGGGTCGGATGCCGTAGGACACTAACGACACAAATCTAGGCGGACAATGGTCCCGTCGTTACAGAATGTTTCGGAGATGTAATTTGCTCGCCCTCATCGCCGGTGCGGTCGACGACCGCTCCGCCCGTGGCATCGCCGCGGCCGTCAGCCGCCTGGTGACCGCGGGAACGCTGCCGGCCGGCACCCGCCTGCCGACCGTCCGCGACGTCGCCCGCGAGCTCGGCATCAGCCCGACGACGGTGAGCGAGGCGTGGCGCAGCCTGGCCCGCGCCGGCGCCATCCAGACCCGCGGCCGCTCCGGCACCTTCGTCGCCGGCCCGACCGTACCCCGCCAGCGCCTGCGTTACGCCCAACTCGGCGGCAGAGTCAGCGAGCTGCGGGCCGGCCTGCTGCGCGACTACTCCACCGGCGTGCCCGACTACGACCTCCTGCCGAGCCTGACCGAGGCCCTGCAGCGCATCGGCGACGCCCGCCTCACCACCTCCTACCTCGACGGCGCCGTCCTGCCCCGCCTCGAGGAGGTGTTGCGCGAGCGCTGGCCCTACCCCCCGGAGGAGCTGACCGTCGTCGACGGCGCCCTGGACGCCCTGGACCGCGTCACCGGCGTGGTGGTCCGCTTCGGCGACCACGTGCTGGTCGAGGACCCGGCCTTCCCGCCCACGCTGGACCTGCTGGAGACGGTCGGCGCCACGGTCGTCGGCGTGCCGATCGACGAGCACGGCCTGCGCCCCGAAGCCCTGAGCGCCGCGCTCGCGAGCTGCGACCCGGTCGCGCTCTACCTGCAGCCGCGCGCCCACAACCCGACCGGCGCGAGCATGACCCAGGCCCGGGCCGACAAGCTGGCCCGCATCCTGGCCAAGCACCCGGGCGTCACCGTCATCGAGGACGACCACGCCGGCGGCATCGCCACCGCCCCGCCGGTCAGCCTGGGCCGGCGCCTGCCGGGCCGCACGGTCCACGTGCTGAGCTTCTCCAAGAGCCACGGCCCCGACCTGCGCCTGGCCGCGATCGGCGGCCCCGCGAGCGTGATCACGGCGGTGGCCGACCGCCGCCTGCTCGGCCCCGGCTGGTCGAGCCGCCTGCTGCAGGCCGTCCTGGTCGATCTCCTGACAGACCCGGCGACGGTACGGCAGGTAGCCCACGCCAGAGACGAGTACGCGTCCCGCCGGGCCACCCTGCTCGACGCCCTGGACGCACGGGGCGTAACCGCCACCGGCGCCGACGGCATCAACGTCTGGATGGCCGTCGCCAACCAGCAGGTGGCCATGCTGACCCTGGCCGCGCACGGCATAGCCGTGGCCCCGGGTGCCCCCTTCGAGGTGCGCCACGGCGACTCGGACCACGTCCGCATCACCGCCGGCCTGATCCGCGACGACTTCGAGGCGCTGGCCGACATCTTCGCCGAGGCCGCGGGCACCCCGACGAGAGTGAGCGGCCCGAGAACCGCCAATCACCCGCGCGGCTGGCGCTGACCGGCGCCCTCCATCCGGGCCGGCCGCCCCGCTGTGGCCACGGTTGGCCGGGCCGGCGGGTCAGGGTGTTCGCGGCCTGGCTGCTGTTGAAGGGCGCCGGACCATCCTGCATGGACAGTCCACACTGGAGTGCACACCTCTCCCGGCGGGAGGGGCCATAAGGCCCGGAGTAGCCGGTCCGGTTGATGCGTGACGGCCGTGACAACCACGCGAGGGCTCTGGCCGCGCGGGGGGCCGACGCGGCAGCATGAGGGATCGGGCACGGGGACGGGAGTGGGCATGCGTTACGTGGCGATCGGTGACAGCTTCACCGAGGGCATGGGCGACGAGCGCCCCGACGGCACCCCGCGCGGCTGGGCCGACCTGGTCGCGGCGGGTCTGGCGGCGGCGAACGGGGACGACGTGCGGTACGCCAACCTGGCCATCCGCGGCCGCCTGCTGGAGCCGATCGTCACCGCCCAGCTGGACACCGCCCTGGCGATGTCCCCGGCGCCGACCCTGATCTCGCTCAACGGCGGCGGCAACGACACCATGCGCCGCGGCACCGACCTGCCCCGCCTGGCCGAGCTGATCGAGGGCGCCGTGGTGCGCTGCGAGGCGGCCGGGGTGCGGCTGGTCGTGCTCAGCGGCGCCGACCCGTCCGACCACATGCCGCTCGGGCGGGTGGTGCGGCAGCGGGCGGGGGCGCTGACCGAGCTGGTCCGGGAGATGACGCTGCGCCACGGGGTGCTCTTCGTGGACTGCTTCAACGACGTTGAGCTGCGCCGGGCGGGGTACTGGTCGGCGGACCGGCTGCACCTCAACGCCGACGGGCATCGGCGGGTGGCGGGGCTGGTGCTCGGCGGGCTCGGGCTGCCGGCCGAGGATCACCGGCTGGACGCGGCCGTGGATCGGGCGCGGGGGGTGCTGGCGGAGGCGCGGTACTACCGGCAGCACGTGCTGCCCTGGATCGGGCGCCGGCTGCGGGGGACGTCCTCGGGGGACGGCCGGGCCGCAAAGTACGCCGACTGGACCGCCGCGCCGATCTGATCGGCCGCCCGCGGGGTATAGCGCCGGTGCGCCGGCGGTGCCGCCCAGGGCCAGCGCCGGCCGCGGGGTGGTCGGCGGTGCGCGGACGTCGTCCCGGCCCGGTAGCCCGACGGCGCGGGAGCGGGGGCTCCTGGACGACCGGCTGCTGTCACGGCCGCCGGTGTCAGGAGCGCACGGGTTCCGCGGTGCGCGCGACGGGCTCCAGGTTGACCACCCGGTCCACGCGCCCGTCGAGGTCCGCGTCGCCGTGGTGCACGACGACCAGGCCCCGGCCGCGGGTGCGGGACTCCAACTCCGACAGCACGCGGGTCCGGCCGGCGGCGTCGAGGTTGGCGAAGGGCTCGTCGGCCAGGTACACGTCGGCGTCCTCGCTCAGCAGGGCGCCGATCCCGGCCCGCTGCCGCTGCCCCGAGGACAGCTGTGCCGGCAGCTGGCCGGCGAGGTCGTCCAGGTGCAGCGCGAGGCGCAGGGCCGGGTCCGGCACCAGGCGGCCCACCGGCAGCGGCGGCAGGTCGACCGGGGCGGTCAGGCAGGCCACCCGCGGCGGCAGCGCGACGGTGCCGGCGTCGGGGGCGAGCATGCCGGCCACGACCTGCAGCAGCGTGGTCTTGCCGCAGCCGTTCGGGCCGCGCAGCAGCACGTGCTCGCCCGGGTGCAGCACGAAGTCGGCCACGGCGACGGTCGTCTGCGGGCCGTAGGACACCCGCACCCCGTGGACCGCGACCAGGGCGGCGGGCTCGTGGTACGCCGCCGCGGACGAGCCGCGCAGGGCGTTGATCCGGCGCAGCACGGCGGCGCTGCGCCGCAGCTGCGGGATGAGGTTGATGACGCCGACGATGCCCTCCACGGCCCGCCACAGCGAGTTGACGAAGGCGAGGAAGCCGCCGAAGGACATCCGCCCGGCGAAGACGAAGAACGCCCCGACGATGAGCGACGCCGTGTCGGACAGGTTCATGATCAGGTCGCTGAGGGTGCGCTGCTGCAGGCGGAGGCGGTGGTTGGTGTACGTGATGCCGAGCAGCCCGGCGAGGGCCTCGGCGTTGACGGCCCGGCTCGGCGGGCGCAGGCCGGGCAGGCCGTGCAGCGCCCGGAACGCGGTCAGGGTGCGGGTCAGCACGTCAAGGTAACGGGCCTCGGCCTCCCGCTCGGGGCCGGTGTTGTCCTCGATGCGCCGGGCCAGGCGGTTGCTCAGCAGCACCAGCGGCGGGAAGACCACCAGCAGCACCAGGCTCGCCTGCCACGACAGGTACACCAGCACGCCGGTGAGCACCGCCGAGGTGGCCGCCTGCCGGGCGATGCGCACCGCGGTCTCCATCGCCGGCAGCAGGCCCTCGGTGACGTCGTTGTGGATGCGGCTGACGTAGGAGCCGTCGGCGGGCACCTGCCGGGCGTCGCCCGCGAGGGCCCGCTGCAGCAGCTCGCCCTCCAGGCCCTGCGCGAAGCCGCGCTCGAAGCGCCGGCGCCAGAGGCCGGCGGCGTAGGTGGCGAGGTTGATGACCACGCCCAGCGCGAGGTACCCGGCGCCGAGCAGCGCGAACCGGCCCGGGTCGCGGGCCACGACGGCCACGTCGAACAGCGCCTTGAGCAGCAGCGGGTGCACCCCGGCCTCGACCGCGCCGACGGCGGCCTCGGCTCCGACGATCCCGGCGACCTGCAGCCGGTGGCCGTCGACGGTGCGCCAGAGCTCCCCCATCAGGCGGCCTCGTCCAGCAGGAAGTCGGCGGGGCCGCCCGTGGTGGCGCGGTGCAGGACGCGCAGGACGCCGGCCGAGCCGGTCATGAGGTCGCAGCTGCAGCGCAGCAGCCCCTCGCCGGGCACGGCCAGCGGCGCGATCCCGCCGGCCGGGAGCCCGAACCGTGCGGGCGGGGTGAACAGGAAGACCTTGCGCACGTAGTCCAGCTGCCGCAGGGCGATGGCCCGGTACGACGGGTCGCCGAGGAACGCATGGGCGTCGAGCAGGGCGTCGGCGATGCCGCTCATGCCGAACGCGTAGCCGGGCAGCGCGGAGCAGTCGATGTCGAGGCCGCGCAGCACGGTGCGGGCCGCCTCCTCGTCGCCGTAGCGCAGCAGCACCTGGGCGACGCCGGCGGAGCCGACCTCGACGTACGGGAACAGGGTCCCCTCGTGCTCGAAGGTGAGCGCGTCGCCCCACGGCCGGGCGTTGGCCATCTCCCACGCCAGGGCCCGCCGGCCGAGGCGCAGGTGCGTGTCCTCGCCGGTGACCTGGTGCATGCGCAGCAGGAACAGCGCGGCGCCGGCCTGGCCGAAGCCGAGCCCGGTGAGCGGCCCGTCGACGGCGTACCCGTTGCGCCAGAAGGCCAGCTCCCCGTCGCGCTCCACGGTGTCGTGCAGCGCGTCCGCGCAGGCCCGGGCCGCGGCGAGGTCGGCCTCGCGCCGCTGCCGGAGGTAGAAGCGCAGCCGGGTCGTGCCGATGCCCGACAGGCCGTAGTAGAACGTGTAGTCCTCCCCCGGCTCGGCCCGCCGCAGCAGGTCCCGGGCCTGCTCGCGCAGCCCGAGGCCGTCGGCGGCCCAGGCGATGCCGGCGAGGCCCGTCATCAGCCCGGGCGGGTACTCGGCCGGGTCGAGGCCCTCGATGCGCTCGCGCAGCCAGTCCCGCCACTGCGGGCGGACCTCGACGCCGCTCTCCTGCAGCGCCCACAGCACGCCGGCGGCCCCGAGCCCGAGGCTGAGCGGGTTGGTGACGTGCGCGAACGGGTCGGCGGGGAAGAGCGTGGCGCGCTCGGGGTCGGCGACGGCGGTGACGAACGCGGCCACCCCGTCGCGCGCGGCGGCCAGACCGGCCTCGCCCTCGGCGTCGAGCGGGCGGGGCGGGTTCGGCGCGGCGGTGGCCCCGCGCAGCGACTCCAGGCTCGCGAGCACCTCGTCGAGGGTGACGCGGGCCTCGGCCAGGTCCAGCAGCAGCCCGTGCAGGCGGGGCGGCCAGCCGAGGCGGTCGACGTAGCGGCGGAACAGCTCGAAGACGTCGTCGCGCAGGAACGACATGGCGGCGATGGGGAAGATGAGGTACGCCATGATCGCCGCGAGGCTGTAGAGGTCCCCGGCCAGCTCCGGTGCCCCGTCGGCCCGCCGCGAGTGGCTGAAGCCGGGCGTGAACAGCTCGACCGTGCCGAGCATGGCGTCCCCGCCGTCCGCCGCGCCGACGAGGCGGCAGCTCTCGAGGTCGATGATCGTCACGTGGAACGTCTCGGGGTCCACCAGCAGGTTCGTGGCGTTGAGGTCGCCGAGGATCACGCCCCGCTGGTGCGCGGCCCGGATCGCGCGGGTGAAGCTGTCGAAGATGGCGAGGTAGACGCGCAGGAACCCGGTGGCCGCCTCGGCCTCGACGGCCGGGTGGACCAGCGGGTTGTGCTCGAACAGCAGCTCGCGGATGTCGGCCGCCTCGACGTGCTCCATGGCGAAGAAGTGGTGCTCCCACTGGGTGAACTCCGCGATGGCGGCCGGGAAGTGGCCGGTGCCCTCCAGCCGGCGCAGGAACGACCACTCGTGCCGCAGGATGTCGACGGCGTCGTGGTCGTAGCGCGGGTTGGGGTTGGTGTGCGGACGGGCCTCCTTGACCACCACGACCCGGTCGTTGTCGGCGGTGTCCTCGGCGACGTACACGCCGCCGCTGTTGGAGAACTGGATCGCCTCCACCACCCGGAACCGCCCGCCGAGCAGGTCCGGGCCGCTCTCGTCCTCGTCGGGCTTCCAGTCGGCGAAGGGCCACGGCAGGTCCCACGGCACGGCGAACCCGGCGCGCCGCTCGTCCGGGACGCGGCCGTCCGGCCCGACGATGTGCGGCACCTTGCGGCCGAGCGCGTCGATCGTGTGCGTGTCGAGGAACTGCCCGTAGCGGAAGTACAGCGCCTTGTGGGCGCGGTAGCGCACGTCCGACAGGATGTACGCGCCCTCGGCGTCGCCGAGCAGCTCGGCCAGGCCGGCCACGCAGGAGCGGAACTCGTCCTCGTCGTGCGGGTAGACGGTGATGAGCTTGCCGCTGCTGCCGCGGTGCATGCCCTTGGAGTTGAGCATCTCGAAGATGTTGAGGTCGAGCGCGACCTTGCAGTCGATGTCCCGCCCGGCGAGGTAGGTCAGCACCCGGGTGGCGACGTCGTGGACGTTGTGCCGGGTGGCCGACACGTGGATCTTCCAGCCCTGGGCGGGCAGGTCCGGGTCGTGCCGGTGGCTCCACCAGATGCCGGCCCGCTCGAACCGTGCCCGGACCTGCTCGTCCAGGCCGGTGAGGAAGTGGTCGCGGCGAGGGCGGTAGGCGACCTCGAGCGGGTCGTAGAAAAGGGTGTCGTTCCAGGCGTAGAAGAAACGGTTCACCCAGCGTTCCTCGCGCACCACATCACCTCATGTCAGAAAGACGACTGTCGTTGGCTGCTGCCGAACATCGTGCTGCGCGTGCCGACATCACCGGCGCGCCAGCGCTGCACCTCCCCTCCGGCGGGGAAGGGGGGAAATAGTCCTAGTTCGGATCGGCGCAGCAATTGGACAGGCTGCTGCACGCGCTGTGCGGGGTGGCCCGGCCCAGGTCCTTCACGCGCTGCGCGAGGGTCTGCAACTTCAGGACGCTCAAAGGTCTCACCTCCTTTCCGAAGAGCGAGTTTTTCCGCGGAACGAGTTTTTCCGCGGAGCGAGTTTTTCCGCGGAGCGCGGGGGCGCCGCGCCGCACCGGGCGCCGCGCCCCCACGTCCGGGCGGCGGCTAGTTCGAGTTGTGGCAGCAGTTGCTGGTGGAGCTGGTCGTGGAGTTGCCGCGCTGGCTGTTGTCCGCGACGCGCTGCTGCATGGCCTGCAGTTTCAGGACGCTCATGACGGGTTCCTTCCTCCGGTTTGCGACTAGTTCACGTTGGTGCAGCAGTTGCTGGTGCTGCTGCTGCAGCTGTTACCACGCATGCTGTTGTCGGCGACGCGCTGCGGCAGGGATTGCAGCTTCAGAACGCTCATGGTCGGATTCCTTCCTTAGTTCCGGCTGTTGCAGCAGCTGCTGGTGCTGCTGCTGCAGCTGTTCTCGCGCATGCTGGTGTTCGCCACCACGCGCTGGGGCAGGGCCTGCAGCTTGAGCACGCTCATGTCCCGATCACTCCCTCGCTAGTTCGCGTTGATGCAACAGTTGCTGGTGGAACTGGTCGTGGAGTTGCCGCGCTGGCTGTTGTCCGCGACGCGCTGCTGCATGGCTTGCAGCTTCAGAACGCTCATCCGTGTCACCCCCTCCCGATCCGGCTCCAGCCTCACCCGGCAACGGCCGGCCGGGGACGAATCCCGAACGATCCCGAACGCGCTGGCATTGACGCACGCCGTTTGCTAACGGTTGATGGGTGACATTGCCCGACCCCGGGACGGCCCGGACGCTCGACGACCTCATCGACCGGCTGCGCAGGCTCAAGGTCTGGGCCGGGGACCCGTCCTACGACACCGTCAAGGAGCGCATCAACGCCGCGTGGACCGCGGCCGGCCGGCCCGCCGCCGAGCTGACCGGCAAGACCACGGTGGCCGACTGCTTCCGCACCGGGCGGCGCCGGCTCAACCCCGACCTCGTCGTCGCGGTCGTGACCGCGCTGCTGCCCGACCCCGGCTACGTCGCCCAGTGGCACCAGGCGCTGCGGGTCGTCACCGGCGAGACGCGGGCGGGCGCCCAGGTGCGGGTCTCCGCCGCACTGCCGCCGGACCCGGACGGGTTCGTCGGCCGCGACGCGCAGCTGCGCCGCATCCGGGCCGCCGCCGGGTGCGGCGGGACCGTCGTGATCACCGGCATGCCGGGCGTGGGCAAGACCCAGCTCGCCGTGCGGGCAGCGCACCTGCTGCACGGCTCGTCGCCGTACACCGGCGTGCTCTTCGTCAATCTGCGGGGCCACCACCCCGACCCGGCCCAGCCGCCGGCCGATCCCGCCGCCGTCCTCGACGGCTTCCTGCGCCTGCTCGGCGCGGCCGGCCAGCAGATCCCGCACGACCTGCAGGCCCGGGCCGCGGCCTGGCGGGAGCGGCTGGCGGGCACCCGGACCCTCGTCGTGCTCGACGACGCGGCCGACGCCGGGCAGGTCCGCCCGCTGCTGCCGGACGCGCCCGGCTGCACGGTCCTGGTCACCGGCCGGCGCAGCCTGGCCGACCTGCCGGCCACCGAGCACGTGGACCTCGACGGGTTCAGCCGGGACGAGGCGGTCGCGCTGCTGACCCGGGCCGTGCCGCACGTCGCCGCGGGGGCCGACCCGGGCGCCGCGGGCCGGATCGCCGACAGCTGCGGCGGGCTGCCGCTCGCGCTGGGGCTGCTCGCCGCGCACATCCGGGCCCGGCCCGGCTGGACGCTCACCGACCACGCCGCCCGGCTCGACGAGCGGCACAGGGGCGGGCGGCTCGACCGGGGCGTGGAGCTGGCCCTGGACCTGTCGTACCGGCGGGCGACCCCGGCCCGGCAGCGGATGCTGCGGCTCGTGGCCCTGCACCCCGGGCAGGACTTCGACGCGCACGCCGCGGCGGCGCTGGCCGGCGTGAGCCGCCCCGCCGCGCAGGCCCACCTGGCCCAGCTGTGCCGCGACAACCTGCTGCAGCGCGGGCCCGCCGGCCGGTACACGCTGCACGACCTGGTCCGCGCCTACGCGGCCGACCGGGCCGCCGACGAGGACCCGCCGGCACAGCGGCGGGCCGCGCTGACCCGGCTGTTCGACGGGTACCTGGCCGGGGCGTCCGCGGCGATGGACGCGCTCTACCCGGTGGAGACGCCCCGCTACCCGCGCACGGCCGAGCCCGCCGCGGCCCGCCGGTGGCTCGACACGGAGCGGCCGGTCCTCGTCGCCGTCGCCGCCCACGCGGCCGCGCACGGCTGGCCGCGGCACGCCACCCGGCTGTCGGGGATCCTGTTCCGGTACCTCGGCGCCGCCCACCCCGGCGACGCCCTCACCGTGCACGCGCACGCCCTGGACGCGGCCCGCGGCGGGGCCGACCGGGTCGCCGAGGCGCACGCCCTGATCAGCGTCGGCATCACGCACCTGCAGCTGGGCCGGCCCGGCGAGGCGGCCGAGCGGCTGGGCGAGGCGCTGCGGCTGTTCCGCGCCGCCGGCGACCTCGACGGCGAGGCCCGCGCCCTGATCAACCTCGGCGTGGTGGAGGCCCGGCAGGGCCGCAACCGCTCGGCCGCCGGGCGCCACGCGCGGGCCGCGGAGCTCTTCGGCCGGGGCGGGCACCGCACCGGCGAGGCGAACGCCCTGGTCAACCTCGGCGACGCGGAGGGCCGGCTGGGCCGGCACGGCCCGGCGATCGAGCACCTGCGGCAGGCCCTGGACATCTTCCGCGGCGCCGGCGACCGCACCGGGGAGGCGTGGGCGCTCAACGGCCTCGGCGAGGCCGAGCTGCGCACCGGCCGGCACGCGGCGGCCGCCGGGCACCTGCGGGAGGCTCTGGAGCTGTACCGCACGCTGGGCAACGAGGTCGGCGAGGCGTGGGCGCTGGACAACCTCGGCGCGCTGGACACCCGGCTGGGCCGGCCCGCCACCCACCACCAGCGGGCGCTGGCCATCTTCCGGGCGGCCGGCGAGCGCGGCGGTGAGGCCAGCGCGCTCAACGGGCTGGGCGAGGCCGCGACCGCCGCCGGCGACCCGGCCGGGGCGCTGGCCTGCCACGCCGCCGCGCACGCGGTCGCCGTCGACATCGGGGCCCGGGAGCAGCAGGCCCGGGCCCACCTCGGGCTGGCCGGCCACGACCCCGACCCGGCACTGGCCCGCGCCCATCTGCAGCAGGCGCTGCGGCTCTACCGCGACCTGGAGATGCCGGAGGCGGACCGGGTCAGCGCCCGGATCTCAGCCCCGGATTAGGTCGGCGGTCTGCTCGGCGATCGCGTACTCCTCGTCGGTCGGCACCACGCACACCGCGACCTTCGCGCCGTCGGGGCTGATGATGCGCGCGTTGGCGGCGTTGCGGGCCTCGTCGACCACGATCCCCCACCCGTCCAGGCCCTCGAGCGCGGCGGCCCGCACGGCGGGGGCGTGCTCGCCGACCCCGGCGGTGAACACGATCGCGTCGAGGCGGCCCAGCACGGCGTGGTAGGCGCCGACGTACTTGCGGATGCGGTGGCAGTACACGTCGAAGGCCAGCGCCGCGGCCTCGTCGCCGGCGGCGCGGCGCTCCAGCACGCTGCGCATGTCGTTGACCCCGGCCAGGCCGAGCAGGCCGGCGTGGCGCTGCAGCGCGTCGTCGACCGCGGCGAAGTCCATGCCGGCGACCCGGTTCAGGTAGGAGCCGATGGCCGGGTCGAGGTCGCCCGAGCGGGTGCCCATCACGAGGCCCTCCAGCGGGGTCAGGCCCATGGACGTGTCGACGCTGCGCCCGCCCCGCACCGCCGTCGCGCTGGCCCCGTTGCCCAGGTGCAGCACGATGAGGTTGAGCTCGGCCGGCTCCCGCTCCAGCAGCGCGGCGGCGCGCCCGGCGACGTAGCCGCACGAGGTGCCGTGGAAGCCGAAGCGCCGGATGTCGTACTTCGAGGCAAGCTCCCGGTCGATGGCGTAGGTCGCGGCGGCCGGCGGGATGGTCGCGTGGAAGGCGGTGTCGAACACGGCGACGTGCGGCACGTCCGGCAGCTTCTCGCGGGCCGCCTCGATGCCGATGATCCCGCCCGGGTTGTGCAGCGGGGCGAGCGGCACCAGCTCGCGCAGCGCCCCCAGCACCTCGTCGTTGATGAGCGCGGGCCGCTCGAAGCGCGCGCCGCCGTGCACGATGCGATGCCCGACGGCCTCGATCGGGGCGTCGCCGAGCCCGTCGAGCACCCGGTCGAGCGCCGCCTTGTGGTCGGGGACGCCGCCGGGCTCGCCGATGCGCTCGATCAGGCCGCGCTGCCCGGCCGCCGGGTCGGCGAGGTCCACGACACGGTACTTCACCGACGAGGAGCCGCTGTTGAGCACGAGGATCATGCAAGGCAGACTAACCCTGTGGCGCGCATCGTGTACCTGCTCGAGCTCGGTCCGGACTCCGGCAAGTCGGCGGTGGCCCTGGGCCTGGCCGAGCTGCTGTCCCGCAAGGTGCCCGGCATCGGGGTCTTCCGGCCGGTCAACCCCGCGACGCCGGATGTTCTCCTGGAGTTACTGCGCCAGCGGTACGGCATCGCCGACGAACAACTGCACGGGGTCACCCACGCCGAGGCCGCCGCGATGCTGGCCGAGGGGCGGGCCGAGGAGCTGGTCGGCCGGATCGTCGAGCAGTTCCGCCCCCTGGCACACCGCCACGACGCGGTCGTGGTCATCGGCACCGACATCGACGACGACCTGGCGTTCAACGTGCGGCTGGCCAACGAGTTCGGCGCGGTCGTGGTGGCCGTCGTCAACGGCTCCGGCACGGGCCCGCACACCCTGGAGTCGGCCGCCCGCCAGGCATACCACGCGCTCGCCGACCTTGACGCCACCGTCGCCGCGGTGATCCTCAACCGCACCCCGGAGGTCGTGGCCCCACCGCAGCTGCCCGTCCCCTGCTACGTGATCCCGGAGGTGCCGACGATCGGCGCGCCCACGGTCGCCGAGGTCGCCGCGCAGCTGGGCGCGAGCGTGGTCACCGCCGGGCGGGGCGACCCGGACGCGGCGCTGGGCCGCGACGTGCTCGACTACGTCGTGGGCGCCGCCCAGGTGCCGGCGCTGCTGTCGCACCTGACCCCGGAGTGCCTGCTCATCACCCCCGGCGACCGGGCCGACCTGCTGGTCGCGGCCGGCGCCGCGCACGCCTCGGGCCTGGTGCCGCTGGCCGGGATCGTCCTCACGCTGGGCATCACCCCCGACCCGACCGCCCTGGCCCTCTTCGAGCGGCTCAACCCGGGCCTGGCCGTGCTGTCGGTGCCGACCGCCTCCTACGGCACGATCGCCACCTCGACCCGCATGGAGCACCGGCTCGGCCCGGCCAACCCGCGCAAGGTGGAGGCCGCGCTGGGCGCCTTCGAGTCCTATGTGGACACCGACGGGCTGGCCGGCGCGCTGGAGCTGAGCGCGCCCGCGCGGGTGACGCCGCTCATGTTCGAGTACGACCTCATCGACCGCGCCCGGGCGCAGCGCCGCCACCTGGTGCTGCCCGAGGGCACCGAGGAGCGGATCCTGCGGGCCGCCGACATCCTGCTGCGCCGCGGGGTGGCCGACCTGACCCTGCTCGGCGACCCGGACACGATCCGGTCCCGGGCCCGCGACCTGGCCCTGGACGTGAGCGCGGCCCGGCTGGTCGACCCGGTGCGCGACCCGCTGCGCGAGGAGTTCGCCGCCACCTACCGCGACGTGCGCGCGCACAAGGGCGTAACGCTGGACCTGGCCCGCGACGTGGTCACCGACGTGTCGTACTTCGGCACGCTCATGGTGCAGCTGGGCCACGCCGACGGCATGGTCTCCGGCGCCACCCACACCACCGCGGCAACCATCCGCCCGGCGTTCGAGATCATCAAGACCGTCCCGGGGCTGAGCGTGGCCTCCAGCGTGTTCTTCATGCTGCTGCCCGACCGGGTGCTGGTCTACGGCGACTGCGCGGTCAACCCGGACCCGGACGCGGAGCAGCTGGCCGACATCGCGATCTCCTCCGCCGACACCGCGGCCCGCTTCGGCGTCACGCCGCGGGTGGCGATGCTGTCGTACTCCACCGGCACCTCCGGCTCCGGGGCCGACGTGACGAAGGTGGCGGAGGCGACCGCCCTCGTGCGCGAGCGCCGCCCCGACCTGCCGGTGGAGGGCCCGATCCAGTACGACGCGGCGATCGACCCCGCCGTGGCGGCCACGAAGCTGCCCGGCAGCGCGGTGGCCGGCCAGGCGACGGTGTTCGTGTTCCCCGACCTCAACACGGGCAACAACACCTACAAGGCGGTGCAGCGCTCGGCCGGCGCCGTGGCCGTCGGCCCGGTCATGCAGGGCCTGAACAAGCCGGTGAACGACCTGTCCCGGGGCGCCACGGTGAAGGACATCGTCAACACGGTCGCCATCACCGCCATCCAGGCGCAGAAGGCGTAACGGCCGGCTCGCGCTGCCGAGCGGGCCGCCCGCACGCAGGGCAGGATGGAGGCATGACTGCGAGACTCTCTTCCGTCGTGCTCGACACGCCCGACCCGCACGCTCTGGCCCGGTTCTACTCCGAGCTGCTGGAGCTGCCGATCACGAAGGTCGACGGCGACTGGATCGACATCGGCGACGGGGCGAGCCGAATCAGCTTCCAGCTGGCCCCGAACCACATTCCGCCGCAGTGGCCGGACCCCAACTACCCGCAGCAGGTCCACCTGGACATCTGGGTCGACGACATCGACGCCGCCGAGGCGAAGGTGCTGCGCATGGGTGCCCAGCTGCTGTCGGCGAAGGAGGCCGGCTTCCGCGTCTACAGCGACCCGGCCGGGCACCCGTTCTGCCTGGAGCACCCCTGAGCCGGGTGCCGCTACGGGTCGACGCTCGCCTTCGCGGGGCAGCCGTGCTGCTGCTCCCAGGCGTTGAGCTCGGCCACCGGCGACTTCTCCGTGCCGGCCTTCCACGCGTCGAGGTACGCCCACGGCCAGATCACCCCGCGCCGGGTCCACCAGTCGCCGGTCTTCTGGCATACGGGCGACAGACCGAAGTGGATGTGGCAGGCGCTGGCGTCGCCGGTCCGCCCGACCTTGGCCACCGGCTGGCCGGCCTCCACCCGGGCGCCCGCCTCGATGCCGTTGTTGATCGAGGCGAAGTGCGACATGTAGTACCGCGCCCCGTCGTCGCCGAGGATCGACACGGACAGGCCGCCGCGGGAGGACCCCTCGTTGGCCCTCGCCGTCCAGGTGTCGACCCGGGCGACCTCGAGCACGGTGCCGTTGACCGGCGAGAGGGCGTTGAGCCCGCAGTTCGCGATGATGTCGGTGGCCGGGTAGTCGTGGTGGTCGTGGGAATACGACCCCTTGCCCTGCAGCGGGAACGCGTGCTTGGTCGTGCCGCCCCGGACCGCGCTCGCGGCGCCCGACGGCGCGAGCCCGGCGGCGGCGCTGCCCGAGGACGAGGACGCGTCCGGCACCTGGCGGCCCTGCGACTCCTGGGCGGCCGGGGCCTGGGTGGCGGGCGCGGGGTCGCCGCCGCAGCCGGCCGCGGCGAGGCCGACCAGCAGGGCCACCCCGGCGAGACTCACACGCAGCGCAGACATCGCCCGCCACCCTACGCCACGGGTGCCAGTCAGGGGGCGGCCGGCGGCGTCCAGTCCGGGTCGCGGCCGCTCAGGCCCAGGCAGCGAGCCAGCAGCGGGGCGTCGCGCGGCACGGGGACCTCGGCGCCGTACACCCCCATCGCTCGGCCCTGATCGGCGCTGCGGGCGATCTCGGCGTACACCTGGCGCAGGACCTCGTCGCCCCACGTCACGGGCACGCCGAGCGCGCGGGCCAGGTCCCAGCCGTGCAGCACGAACTCGCCGAGGACCATGCCGCCGACGAGGTCTGCCGGCAGCTCGACGGTGCCCATGCGGGTGGTGCCGGCCCAGGCGTCCGGCTTGCCCCACGCCTCGGCCAGCCGCTCGACCTGCTCGCGCAGCGACACGCCGGTCGCACCGGGGGCCACGCTCTCCTTGCGGGCCGCGCCCTCCAGCGGCGGGCCCCACTCCAGCAGGTGCGCGCGGAGGCCGGCGACGTCCCAGCCCCCGCACGGGGTCGGGGCAGCCGGGTCGCCGGGCCCGATCCGGTCCACCACCGCCAGCATCCCGAGTGCCGCCTCTTGCACCAACACGTGATTCGCCATGCCTTCGAAGATCCCGCAGCGGTACGCCGTGCGTCTTGAACAAACGCGACACTCCCCCGGTGGCATGATGGGCGGCGATGCGCGACGCCCGTGAACTGGCTGGGACCTGGGCCGACTTCCAGAGTCACGGCTTCGCCCCGCCCGCGCCGGACGTGGCGCAGGTCGTCGCGCGGTACTGGTGGGCCCGCTGGGACCTGCGCGGCCAGCCCGACTACGTGCAGCTCATCGTGCCGTTCCCGAGCGTGCAGCTCACGTTCGGTGAGGGCACGCCCATGGTGCGCGGGGTCGCCCGCGGGCGGGTCCGGCGCACGCTGTCCGGGCTCGGGTCGGTGTTCGGCGTGACCTTCCGGCCCGGGATCTTCCGCCGGTTCCTGGGCGCGCCGGTCGACTCCGTCACCGACCGGGCGGTTCCGGCCGCCGAGGTGTTCGGCGACGCCCTCCCGGCCGTGGAGCTGTCGACGGCGGCCGCCTTCGAGGACTTCCTGCGGGCCTGCCCGTCGCCGCCCGATCCGGCCGGCGACGAGGTGGCGTCGTGGATGGCCGACATCGCCGCCAGCCCCGGGCTGCTGCGGGTCGAGCACCTCACGCGGCGCTACGGCGTGCCCACCCGGCGCCTGCAGCGGCTCTTCGCCGACCACGTGGGCGTGGGCCCGAAGTGGGTGCTGCGCCGGTACCGGCTGCACGAGGTCACGCAGCGGATGGCGGCGCGGGCGCCGATCGACTGGGCCGGGCTGGCCGCCGACCTGGGCTACGCCGACCAGGCCCATCTGGTCCGCGACTTCACCACGATGTTCGGCGAGTCCCCGACGGCCTACGCGGCCCGTTACTGAGCCTTGTTCCCGCTCCTCCGGCGGACCGGCTCATCTTCGATGGCGCTCTGCGCGGGCCGCTACTGAGCCTTGTTCCTGCCCCTGCGGCGGACGGGCTCGTCCTGCACGGCCAGGGCCTCGATGGCGCCGCAGGGATCGTCCAGCGGGTCGTGGGCGTCGATGCTCACGGCGACGCTGCGCAGCAGCGCGCGGAACTGGGCGCGCTCGTCCTCCGGCAGGGCACCGAGCACCCGGTCCTCGACGTGGCGGAGCTTGCGCTGCAACTCGCACAGGGTGGCCCGCCCGGCCTCGGTGGCGACGATCCGCCGGGCGCGGCGGTCGGCGGGGTCGGGCTGGCGCTCGATCACGCCGGCCTTCTCGAGGTCGTCGAGCAGATACGTCATGACGGTCCGGTCGATGCCCAGCTTGTTGGCCAGGGCCAGCTGGGTGGCGGCGCAGCCGTCGACCGCGGAGGTCAGCACCTGGTAGCCACGCGGCCCGCCCGGCACGTCGGCGATGACGGACTGGGCGCCCTTCGCGTATGCGCGCAGCAGCACGCCCAGTGCCCAGCCGAGATCCGACTGGAGCTCGACATGGGAGTGAGCCGGGCTCTGCGGCGCCTGCGTCATGGAGCAATGATAAACGGCTCACTCACTCTTGCCACAAGATGTTCTGTGGCGCAGACTTTCTGCGTAGCCACTGGCACTTCGTGGAGGTACCACCGATGCATCTCTTCCGTCTCGACGCGAGCATCCGGGTCGCCGGATCGGTCAGCCGAGCCCTGGCCGACACCGCCGAGCAGGCCTGGCTCGCCGAGCACCACGACGCCGTGGTGACCCGCCGCGAGCTGGGCCTGGAGCCGCTGCCGGCCAACGTGTGGGCGCGCGCCGTCCAGGCACAGTTCGACCCGGCGGCCCCGCCCGCACCGGACGCCCAGGAGCTGGTCGAACAGCTGTCGGCCGAGCTGCTGGAGGCCGACGCGTACATCTTCGCGATCCCGCTGTACAACTGGGGCGTCCCCGCCCACGTGAAGACCTGGATCGACCTGGTGTCGCTCAACCCCCGCTTCGGCGGCGCCGGCGACCGCCCCCTCGCCGGCCGCCCGGCCGTGCTGACCCTGAGCCGCGGCGGCGGCTACGGCCCGGGCGCCCCGAAGGAGGGCTGGGACTACAACGGGCCGTACCTGCGCCGGATTCTCGGCGAGGTGCTGCACCTGGACGTGCACGTGGCGGAGGCGGAGCTGACCCTCGCCGACGTGAACCCCGCCATGGCCCCGCTGCGCGGCCTCGCGGCCGACCTGCTCAAGGCCGGGCACGAGCACGCCGCGACGCACGGGCGCCGGATCGCCGAGCTGGTCCGCGCCTGATCGCCCGCGGCGCGCGCCAGCACGCGGACAGGTCGCGGCATCGCGCGATGTCGTGGCCTGTCCGCCGGCCGCACGTGTTCCGTCAGCCGCCCAGTGGGGGCAGGTTGTTGGTCAGCTCGATCGCGGTGTGGATGAGCGACTGCAGCCGCGCGGTCAGGGCCAGCAGCAGCTGGTGGGCGGCCGGCCCGGCGTGCAGGGCGGCCTCGCGCAGCGTCTCCAGGTCGCCCTGGACCTGGCTCAGCTGGCCCGGCAGGTCGCCGACGCCGCGCTCCAGCGCCTCGGCCATGTCGGCCAGGCTCACGCCGTTGGCCTCCAGGACCTTGATGGCGGCGATGCGCTCGACGCACGAGGCGTCATACAGCCGGAAGTTGCCCGCCGTGCGTTGCGCGGACTCAATGAGGCCGAGCCCGGTGTAGAAGTCGACGGTGCGGGTCGACACGCCGGCCTGGCTGGCGAGCTCCCCGATCCGCAGCAGTCTTGACACGATCCAACCCTACAGTGCCGCGTGTTAGTGTGCTGCATGGTCTTCCGGAGCCTGCGCCGCGCCATGGGCGTGGGCGGGCCGGCCGTCGACACGGTACTAGACGAATCTGTGACCCGCCCGGGCGCGACACTCCCCGGGACGGTCCGGCTCACCGGCGGCGAGCGCGACGTGGACATCGAGCGGATCGTGCTCACGCTGGTGACCAGGGACGGGGCGGGCACGGCGGAGATCGCCCGGCACGAGGTCGACGGCGGGTTCCGGCTGGCCGCCGGCGAGCACCGGGACCTGCCGATGCGGCTCCACATTCCCCTGCACACCCCCGTGACGCACGTCTACGGCGAGCGGGTCCCCGGGCTGGCCGTCGGGGTGCGCACCGATCTCGAGGTCGCCTTCGCGGTCGACCCCGGCGACCTGGATCCGGTGGCGGTGCATCCCCTGCCGGCCGAGGCGGCCGCGCTCGAGGCGCTGCGCTCGCTCGGGTTCCGGTTCAAGTCCGCCGACGTGACACAGGTGTTCGAATTCTGGGTGGCGCCGCAGTATCAGGACCTGGCCACCGAGATCCGTGTCGGATTCGTGACCGGAGTCCACTACGTGGAACTGGTGCTCGACGGGCGCCTGCGGATCCGCCACGACCGGCGCGAACCCGTCGACTGGGCGGCCGCCGTCGACCGTCTGATGCGACAGATCGGGCAGATCTGACGATGCACTCCTACCTGACCGGGCCAGGTTGTCGATCGGTCGACACGGTACCGTTAGGCGACAAGAGTTGACGGCAGGTTGACGACGGACGCAGGAGGCGGGGCATGCGAGAGCTCGTCGTGGTGGGTGTGCGAGCGCAGACCTGGCAGAGCCGTCCTGTGGTCCTGCTCAAGGACGAACCGACCGGGCGGCACCTGCAGCTGCCCGTCGAGGGCGGCCCTCGCAGCATGGACGAGCCGGTCAGCGCCGAGCTGTTCCAGCGCGCGCTGACCGCGCTGGGGGCGCCGCTGCGGGCCGTCGAGGTCGTCGCCGCGCACGGGCCGTTCCAGCTGGTCCTCGGCCAGGGCATCCGGGTGCCGGCCGCGCCGCTGGAGGCGATCGCCCTCGCCCGGCACTGGGGCGTGCCGATCCTCACCACCGACGAGCTGCTCGACCAGGCCGCCGTGGCCGCGCCCGAGGGGCCGACCCAGCCGCTGGACCTGACCGCGCACATGGAGAAGCTCCCGACGGGCCGGGCCACCCTGCTCATCCGCAAGGGAGCCGAGGCCGGCGCCGAGTTCGCGCTGGACGGCGAAGTGGTGCGCTGCGGCCGCGACTCGGCCAACCAGATCGTGCTCGACGACAACACGGTCTCCCGCAAGCACGTCGAGTTCCACCGCAACTCCGGCGGCGTCGGCTACACGATGCTCGACCTGGGCAGCCTCAACGGCACCTACGTCAACGGCGAGCGGGTCAAGTCCGCCGCCCTCAGCGACGGCGACGAGGTCCAGGTCGGCAAGTTCACGCTGCAGTACCAGTTGCGGTAGTGCCCGCTCACCAGCTCGACGGCTCGTAGTCCTTTCGGCAAGTTCACGCTGCAGTACCAGCTGCGATAGTGCCCGCTCACCAGCTCGACGGCTCGTAGTCCTTGAGGAAGCAGCCGTAGAGGTCCTCGCCGCGCTCGCCGCGCACGATCGGGTCGTACACCCGGGCGGCGCCGTCGGCGAGGTCCAGCGGGGCGTGGAAGCCCTCCTCGTGCAGCCGCATCTTCGTCGGGTGCGGCCGCTCGTCGGTGATCCAGCCGGTGTCGACCGCGGTCATCAGGATGCCGTCGGAGAGCATCTCCTCGGCGCTGGTGCGGGTCAGCATGTTCAGCGCCGCCTTGGCCATGTTGGTGTGCGGGTGGCCGGGCCCCTTGTACCGCCGGCTGAACTGCCCCTCCATCGCCGAGACGTTCACCACGTACTTGCGCCGGGCCGACGAGGCCGCCATGACCGGGCGCAGCCGGCTCACCAGAATGAACGGCGCGGTCACGTTGCACAGCTGCACCTCGAGCAGCTCCAGCGGGTCGACCTCCTCGACCGTCTGCACCCAGCTGTTGGAGTCGGCGAGGTCCGGCACCAGCCCGCCGGCGTCGATCGCGGTCAGCGCCGCGACCTTCTCCGGCGTCGTGTTGCGGCTGGTCAGCGCGAGCGCCGTGAGCGCGTCCGGCGGGATCAGCGTCGGCGCCACCCCCGCCTCCAGGGTCAGCTCCGCGTGCGGGTCGGCCTTGTGGAACGTGACCACGTCCGGCATCGGCCCCTCCAGCACCAGCGGCGCGGCCTCGGCCGCCACCAGGTGCGAGTACGACCCGGCGGTCCGCTTCACCGTCTGCGCCGCGTTGTTGATGAGGATGTCCAGCGGCCCCTGCGCGGCCACGTCGTCGGCCAGCGCCGCCACCTGCGCCGGGTCGCGCAGGTCGATCCCGACGATGCGCAGCCGGTGCAGCCACTCCCCGCTGTCCGGCATGGCCGCGAAGCGCCGCACGGCGTCGTTGGGGAACCGCGTGGTGATCGTGGTGTGCGCCCCGTCGCGCAGCAGGCGCAGCGCGATGTACATCCCGATCTTCGCCCGCCCGCCGGTCAGCAGCGCCCGCCGCCCCGTCAGGTCGGTACGCTGGTCGCGCCGCTCCCGGTTGAGCTTCGCGCACGGCGGGCAGAGCTGGTGGTAGAAGGCGTCGACGTCGACGTACCGGCTCTTGCACGTGTAGCACGACCGGGCCCGCAGCAGCCGCCCCGCCGACGCCCCGGCCGTCGGCGACACCAGCGCGATCCCGGCCGTCTCGTCGTCGATGCGCCCCGGCGCGCCGGTCGCCGTCGACGCCGTCACCTGCCGGTCCGCCTCGGTGATCGCCGCCCGCCGCTCGCTGCGCCGCTGCCGCTTGACGCTCTTGTACAGGTGCGAAGTGGCGCGCCGCACCAGCTGCACGTCCGGGTGGTCCGGCGGCAGCTCCTGCAGCTCGTCGAACACGGCGAGGCAGATCGCGAGCCGCTCGGGGTCGACGCCGGGGCCGTGGGCAGGGTCGTGGGGGGCAGGGTTGTGGAGGGCAGGGTCGTGCGGGGTCACGCAGGAACTGTACGCAACGCCCCCACCGCCGCACCAAACCAAAGCGGGTCCGGGAGGCGCCTTTGCCTCCCGGACCCGCTGCTGCGTGGCGTACACCGTCCCCCGTTGCGACTGCACCTCGGCGACACCACGTCGTTCCGTGCGATCGCCTCAGTTAAACCCGGCATGCCTCGCAAATCCGGCATATCCGGATAATTCGGGGTGAGGTTCCGCCGTTAGGGCTCTTCGACGCCGGGTTTGCGCGGCCGCTATGCGCCGGCTGGCCTTCGCGATGACCTCCCCCGTCCCGTGCGGCAAGATCGGGATGGACAAGTCGGGCGCGCCGCGACTTGAGCGGCTTGGGGCAGGGCGTACGGACTTCGGGCCGGGTGCCGCCGTTTCAGGCCGCGGGTCGCGGTCTCGCGGCGGGCGGGGTTGTGCCTACCGTTCCAGCGGGTCCCGGCCGGTCGGTGTGGACGACCTGACCTCAGCCTGGACCGCGGTGCGGGAACGCTGAGTTCTCGGCCACGCTCATCGGGCCGTCACTGGGCCCGCACCAGCGGATGCGCGGCTCAGCAGCGCCGCGCGAATACCGCGGCTACCCCGCGACGCACGGGCGTAGCACAGAGCCCGCTGCCGGACCCGCCGTCTGGAGGCGATCGTGACAGCGAGTGGCTATCAGTCCAGTGGCTTGGCGCTCTGAACTGCCGATGAGCGCGTATTCACTGAATTGCTCCGCCGGTGGCGCGTTGGGATAATGCTCGACCTTTCGCAGGCTTCGGCGGAATTGACAGCCGGCCGGACGTGGCAGATGCAAGAACCGGCTGCGATATGTTGCCGATGAGCGCGGATAGCGGCCGATTGTTCGACGCGTTGCCGCACCGGCGGGCTGGCGTGACGGCGGCGGTGGCGGTGATGCGCGACAGCCCGCGCGGGCGCGCCCGGACGCTGCGGCGCCGCCCTTCCGGTCCGGCGGCGCGGGATCGGTGTGGTCGGCGACGACCCGGTCGGCGGGGGGCTCTTCGGGGTGTTCGGCCTGTTCGGCCTGTTCGGGCGGTTCGGGCGGTAGCGTCGGCGGGATCGGCGCGGGGGCCGGGTCGGGCCGCCGGTCGTCGGCCGCGGTCACCGGCGGGACGCCACCATGGATGCGGCGTAGCTTCTGGGCGTGCCTCCGAGCAAGGCCCCACGCTCGATGCCGCTCATGTTCCCGACGGAACTGCTCCCTTGCCGGACAATACCGCCGAGACCTGGACCGGTCACGCATGGCAGCCAATTCCGTGCGACTGAAGAATGACAGCTGCCCCATGCCATTGATTATCCCCGACCTCGCCCAGAATCACCGCCCCGGACGGCAATGACAATGTCAAATGGTGCACGCTCAGACCGCAACAAGGTCCATCGCGAGTTCTGGCGCGCCAGCGCCCGACATGTCGGTTTTCCGCCGGGCGGCTACGGGGCGATCTTCGCCACCGGGCGCAGCCATGGGATGGCGAGCAGGATCACCACCGGCGGCAGGATGAAGCCGGCCGTCGTCGACGACGCGGCGTCGAGGATGACGCCGTCGACCGCCGCGCCCGCGGCCGCGCCGACCGAGAACGCCGTCGCCACCCAGGCGAAGGCCTCCGCGGCGGTGCCGGGCGGGGTGATCCGGTCCACGGTCAGGAAGGTCGCGGCCAGCAGCGGCGGCAGGCCCAGGCCGCACAGGACGGTCAGCGGCAGCATGGCGGCGACCGCCGGCGGGGTCAGCAGCAACGGGACGTAGCCCAGGCCCAGCAGCGCGGCCAGCAGGGGAAGGCGCCGCCCGCCGACCCGCAGCCGCGTGTTGGCCAGCCCGCCAGCCAGCGCACCGACGGCCTGGGCGGCCAGCAGCCCGCTCGACCACGACCGGTGACCGACCGACTCGGCGTAGTCGAGCAGCGCCACCGGCAGGCTCCCCACGCCGGCGCCGATCAGCACGACCGCGGTCAGCAGCAGGCGCAGCGGGGCCGAGCGTAGGGCGCCGGCCCAGTGGCGCTCGGCCCGTTCGCCGCGCCAGGCGCGGACCGCCGGGGTCGACACGAACCACAGCGTGCCGGCCAACTGCAGGACGGCCGTCGTGTAGATGCCCACCGCGCCGCCACCCAGGGCCACCGCACCGCCGGCGACCAGCGGGCCCAGGATGAAGATCAGCTCCTGGACGGCGATGTCCAGCGTGTACGCCGTCGGGACCTGCGCCTCGTCCAGCAGGTCGCGCCACAGCACCCGCAGGCCGGCCTCGAACGGGGGTGCGCCGAGGCCCGCGAGTAGGGCGGAGAGCAGGGCGGCCCACAGCGGTACACCCTGGGCAAGCACCACGAAGCCCGCCGTGGACAGGGCGGCGCCGGCCAGCATGACCGGGGCCTGGCGGAGGCGGTCGGCGATGCGGGCCAGGACCGGGCCGCCCACGGCGAGGCCGGCCGTGTACACGCCGACCAGCAGCCCGGCGGCGGCGATGGAGAAGCTCTCGCGGGCGTACAGCAGCAGGGCCACCGGCGCCGCGCCCAGGGGCAGGCGCCCCAGGGTGCTGGCGGCCAGGACCCGGGCGACCTGCGCGGCGCGCAGCACGGCGGAGATCGACATGCGCGTGATCATGCCATCCGCGGCGCCGTCCAATACGAGCCGCGAAGCGCCGAGAGGCCGAAGGGATGGCGGCTAGACGTAGTTCGAAGTGCTCAACGAGGAGACCAAGGCCCTGCAGGACGCCACGGGCCAGGACGTCGAGACGAAGTTCCTGAACACCTGCTCATCGGTGGAGCTGGCTCTGGTCGGCGGCTGGCCGACGTTCGGACAGGCAGGATCCGGGGCATCAGTACCCGGTCCGGTTCGTTCGTCCGCGACGAGAGGTCGCGCCAGTGTCGTCCACCGCTGCTCAGGCCATGAGCCGCTGTCCCCAGTGCGGCGCCCGGGTCTTCGTCAACGCCGGCTCGCCCACTCCCCCGCACCAGCCCGATGGCAGCCCCGGCACCGCGCAGTGCCCCGGCACCGGCAAGCCCTCACGCTGAGCAACGGGCCGCGTAGGGTGGAGCTGTCAAAGACGGCTGATACCGTCCGGCCACCGCATCACCGCCGCACGCCAAGCCGAAAACGTAGCCCTGGTCGTCCGCCTTCGCGGTAACGACGTTCGCGGAGCGGCAGGCCCTGGCTTCCCGCGAGGACCTGCCGGGGTGCCAGCCGGCTACCTCGCGGCCATTGCCTGAATCGCCTTCCAGACCAGCCCGGCCCCGCCCACGATCATGAGCAGGCCGAAGAACCGGTCGACCACGTGGAGGAAGACACGCATGTCCGCGATGTCCCTCTCCGACCGGCGGCGCGGGGGTCCTCACAGGGGCCGCGCCGCTTGCCGGCTCCGTTTGAAATGGTAGTCGATGACTCCGCGGAAGTTCACCATCAGCGCGAGCCCACCCAGGGCAAGGAGCACCGCGAACAGCAGACCGGCCAGATTTGCGAGGATCACCATCACCACCCATCGGGGGTCATCACACCGGTTGATCGGCCATTGCCAACTCGACGAGCCGTCTCGGAAATCATACGCGAAAGAGTGGTGACGCATTCCGACGTCAGTCCCCCGCCAACTACAAAAGCCGGCCCCGGCCGTAGAGCTGCCGATCGGTCGTATTACCGGCGACGATGCCTCCGGTACACGCCCCACCGGAAATCGGGCCCTGGCCATCCCCTTCGCGGTGACGTAGTTGGCGGTCAGCGCAGCCCCGGAGCCACCCCCGCCGCCGATTCCGGCATTGAACACGCCAGACCGGCTCGATACAGCCCGTGAAGGCGATCTGCGGGTCCCCGCAGTGTCGGCATCGCGAGCGCCCGACCTCGCCGGGAACTCCGCACAAAGCCGCATCAAGCGCCGTATCCCGCCACTCGCCGTTCTACGTCCTAGGAGACTAGGTTTTCGGGCTGGCCGGGGCAGGGTGAAACCCGCGGATCACCCGTTTTGTGCAGCGGTGGCGGCGGGCCGCGCAGGCACGATCGTCGGCATGTTGCACCTCGACCCCGACAGCGTGCTGGTCACCACCGCCGCCGAGCTCCAGATCCGCCACCTCGAGCGGGACCCCGACGATCCCAGCCGCTGCGGGGCCTGCGGGGCGCCGCTGCCCTGCCCGGTGGAGGCCGCGGCCGCCCTCGTCTGCCGGGCCGGCGGGCTGTGGCTGGAAGGCGACACGGTGGTCGACGCGCTGGAGCCGCCCACCCAGCTGATCGCGATCGTGCCCTCGGACGTGTGACAGCCGGCGCGGCGCGGACCGTGCGGGGTGGCTGCGGGGGCTAGCGTTGCCTGCATGGCGCGCAAGGACCGCAACACTCCCCGGCCCGACCACCGCCGGCGCCACGCCGAACGGCTCGTCCAGCAGCACGCCGGGCATCGCTGCGGCACGCACGCGGACAACCTGATCCTGGCCGCCATGCAGTACCTGGAGCTCGGCGAGGACGAGCCGGCCGAGCGGGCGATGCGCGAGGCCGTCGGCATCGAGGACGCGGAGCCGGGGCGGCCGCACGCGACGTACATCCTGTTCCTGCTCGAGCGGGGCCGCACCGACGAGGCCCGGGCGCTGCTGAGCGAGGTGCGCCGGCTGCGGCCGCAGGAGCCGTTCATCTACGGGGTCATCGCGGCGGCGCTCGCCACCCACGGGCAGCCGGAGCAGGCCGCCCGCTGGTATACCGCCGGCCTCGCCGCCGCGGTGGAGCGCCTCGCCGACCTGGAAGCCGATGACGTACTGGAGGATCCCCAGCTCCTCATCATGGCCGTCGGCCGGCGTCAGGTCCGCGCGTCGCTCGGCCTGGAGCCGGACCACATCGACCTGCTCGTCACCGAGGTCACCGCCGCGGCATAGGCAGCGCCGCGACGACGGCTTCGCCCAGCGGCCGGGGCACTCGCCGACCGGCTCAGGACGAGGAGTGCTCAGCCAGCCTCTCGGGGAGCCGGTCCGGCAAAGCGGTTGAGCACGTTGCGGGTCAGCGCCGAGACGCCCTCGTCGACCAGGAGCGAGGCGATGTACGTCATGGAGCCGACGGAGAAGACCTCACCGCCGCCGTCGGGCAGATTGCGGTACACCAGTTCAGCTCCGCCGTTGTCGGGGTTGGTCCCCTGGGCCAGCACGACGAAGCCGGGCGGCGTGCTGGGCGTGCGCTTGTCGGTTTCGTGGCCCGAGGCGCCGCCCGGCACGCGCTCGTGCATGCTGTGCGTTCCGAACAGGTCGCCGTTGCCCAGACCCGTACCGGCGAACGCCCAGTGGCCGGCGTCGAGCACGCGGTACGGCGCGGCAGTGCCCTCGCCGGCGTGGGTGAACGTGACCCCCAGCAGCCGCGCCTGCGGTTCGTGGGTGCGATGGAAGCGGCTCTCGAGGTGCGCCTCCTGCGGCCGGTCGCGATCGGGCTGCCGGGTCAGATAGCGGCCCCGGCCCGCGTCGACGTGTTCGACCTGGCAGTCGGCGCCGTTGCCGCCGAGATACATCAGCCGGCCGCCGCGCTGCTGCACCCAGTCGCGGACCGCGTCGTACTGCTCGGCGTACCAGTACTCGGGGTGCATCTCGGTCAGCAGGACCCGGTAGGCGTCCAGGTCGAGTTCGCCATTGCGCACCTGGGCGTCGGAGTACAGGTCGTAGCCGAATCCCTCGCGTTCGAGCCAGGCCAGCAGCCGCCACAGCCCCGGGGCGAGGCTGGAGGACAGCCGGCCGGTCAGCGGGTCGGTCGCCTCGACGTCGGGTCCGACGAAGCAGTCGGGCTCGGGCCGCTCGAACGACAGCGGCGGATAGACGTCGTTGTCGGCGGTCTGTGTGACGCTGTTGCCGATGCGGTACCGGGCGAGGTCCTGTCGTGCGTTCACGGTCGGGGTGGGTGGCAGGCCGGATTCGTTGATGTAGTTGCTGCGCCCGCCGAAGCGGTTGTAGGCGTTCCAGTTGTTGGTGGCGGCGAGCACCGCGATCGGTTCCCGGGGGGCGGCGGGGGCGACCACCCACGGGAATGAGAAGAACTCGCCGCGCTCGTTGTGGACGTGCATGTAGTAGAGACCGGAGCGCTGCGGCCCGGCCAGCCGGCGGACGTGACCCGGGCTGGTGAAGCCGACGGTGTTGAAGCGCACCCCGGTCTGCGTGAAGTCCTCGTCGGGCAGGATCTGCGCCATCGCCCGCGGGCCGTGTTCGTCGAACCATCCGAGCAGTTCGACCGGCTCCTTGCGTTGCCCGTAGCGGAACAGCTCGGCGCGGTACGGTGCGACGGAGTGCACGCGCAGTTGCGCCGGCTCGCCGGAGCGCACCCATTTGGGCCACATGAATCCGGTCAGCGTGTCCGACAGCAGCCGTACCTGCAACGGTTCCTGGGCCGGAAGCGTCGCGGTGAGGTGCTTGGCGCCGAAGCCGGGCATGGCGAGCGTGAGCCGGTAATCGCCCGGTTGCAGGTCGGCGACGATGGCGCCGCTGGCGCTCGAGGCGGCCTGGGCGACGATGGCGCCGTCGCGGGCGAACTCGACCGCGACGCCGGCCAGCGCCAGATAGTTCTCGTCGCTGACATACCCGATCAACATAGCGCTGTTGTCTCCTATCGTGGCTGGTCTGCGGTCAGTGAGCCGGCCTCGTCGGCGAAGTGGCAGGCGACGTGGTGCGCGGTGCGGTGGTGGCCAGGGGTCAGCGCCTGCAACCGGGGCCGCTGGGTGGAGCACACCTCGGGCGAGCCGAGCAACTCGCGCAGCGGGCAGCGGGTGTGGAACAGGCACCCGGTCGGCGGGTTCTCCGGGCTGGGGATGTCGCCGCGCAGGATGGTGCGGCGCCGGGTCTTCTCGACCACGGCGTCGGGCACGGGCACCGCGGACAGCAGCGCGGCGGTGTACGGGTGCCGAGGGTCGCCGTACACGGCATCGGACGGACCGGTCTCGACGATGCTGCCGAGGTACATCACCGCCACCCGGTGGGCCAGGTGGCGTACCACCGCCAGGTCATGGGCGATGAACAGGTACGCGATGCCCAGTTGGCGCTGCAGACCGGCCAGCAGGTTGACGACCTGGGCCTGGATCGACACGTCCAGGGCGCTGACGGGCTCGTCGCAGACGATGACGTCGGGCTCCACCGCCAGTGCCCGGGCGATGCCGATGCGCTGCCGTTGGCCGCCGGAGAACTGGTGCGGGTAGCGGGCGGCGAAGGCGGGGTCCAGGCCGACCAGCTCCAGCAGCTCGGACACCCGGGCCGAGCGGCGCCCGGCCGCCAGGCCGTGCACCCGCAGCGGTTCGGTCAGGGCATCGCCGACCGACTGGCGCGGATCGAGGCTGGCGTACGGGTCCTGGAACACCATCTGTACCCGCCGGCGGTACGGCCGAAGCCGCGGGCCGTGCAGGGCGAGCAGGTCCTGGCCGCCGAGGCGGATCGTGCCCTTGCTGGGCTGGTTCACGCGCACGATGGCACGGCCCACGGTCGACTTGCCCGAGCCGGACTCCCCCACCAGCCCGAGGGTCTCGCCGCGGTACAGCTCGAGGGAAACGTCGTTGACCGCGTACACCCAGGAGGACGGGCGGCCCAGCAGGCCGCGGCGCACCGGGAAGCGGACCTCGAGGTCGCGGACATCCAGGACGGCGGCCTCGTCGGTGTGCTGCGCGGTCATGGGTTCCCACCTGGTGTCGTGTCCTGCAGGGGCGTGAGCCGGGGGCTCCAGCAGGCCACGCGGTGGCCCGCACGCAGCTCGCGCAGTGCCGGCTCCTGCAACTGCGCCTGCGGTGCCGGGTGCGGGCAACGCGGCCGGAACGGGCAGCCGGGCAGTTCGGTGCGCAGATCCGGCGGAGCCCCGGGAATCGTGTGCAGCGCCGCGTCGCGGGGGGCGTCCAGCCGGGGTACCGACTCCAGCAGGCCGGCGGTGTAGGGGTGCTCCGGCCGGGCGAGGACCTCGGCGGTGGCGCCGTCCTCGACGATCCGCCCGGCGTACATGACCGCCAGCCGGTCGGTGCTGCCGGCGACCACGCCGAGGTCGTGGGTGATCAGCAGCATGCTCATCTCGGTGGTGGCCCGCATTTCGGCGAGCAGTTCGAGCACCTGTGCCTGGATGGTCACGTCCAGCGCGGTGGTGGGCTCGTCGGCGATGAGCAGCGACGGCCCGCAGGACAGCGCCATGGCCACCATGGCCCGCTGGCGCATGCCGCCGGAGAGCTGATGCGGGTACTGCCCGACGCGCCGGGATGCGTCCGGGATGCCGACCCGCTCGAGCAGTTCGACGGCTCGGTCGCGGGCAGCCCTTCCGGTGGCGATGCGGTGTGCCCGCAGCTGCTCGGTGATCTGGCGGCCGATGGTGAGCACCGGGTTGAGGCTCGACAGCGGGTCCTGGAAGATCAGTGCCAGCGAGCGGCCGCGGATCGCGCGCAGCTGCCGTTCGGGCAGCCCGACCAGGTCGCGACCCTGGAAGCGGATCCGTCCGGCGGTGACGCTCGCCGCGCGGGGCAGGAGTCCCAGGATGGCCAGGGCGCTGACGCTCTTGCCGGAGCCGGACTCGCCCACCAGGCCGAGGGATTCGCCCCGGTCGACCTGGTAGCTGAGTCCCCGCACCGCCCGGACTCGGCCCTGCCGGGCGTGGAATTCGACGTGGAGGTCCTCGACCTCCAGCAGAGGGGTGTTCATCGGCTCCCCTTCGGGTCCATCGCGTCGCGCAGGCCGTCGCCGACGAAGTTCACCGCAAGGACGGTCAGGACGATCGCGACGCTCGCCGGTACCCAGATCCACGGCCGGCTCATGAGCACGACCGGCGACTGCGCGGCGTTGACCATCTGACCCCAGCTGCTGGTCGGTGGCCGCACGCCGAGGCCGAGAAAGCTCAGCCCGGCCTCGACCAGGATGGCGTTGGCGACGCCGAAGGTACCGACCACGGACAGCGGGCCGAGCAGGTTGGGCAGCAGGTGGCGCAGCACGATGCCCCGTCGCGGCACGCCGATGACTTCGGCGGCGGTGATGAACTCGCGTTCGCGCAGGGCCAGCACCTGTCCGCGGACCAGGCGGGCCGCTGCCGGCCAGGTCGTCAACGCGATCACCACGGTGACCGAGCCGAGGCTCGGCCCGGCGATGGCGACGAAGACGATGACCATCACCAGCGGCGGGACGCTCATGACCGCATCGGTGACGCGCATGAGCAGCGCACCGGTCCACCGCCCGTAGAAGCCCGCCAGCATGCCGACGGTGATGCCGATCAGCAGCGAGATGGCCACGGCGCCGAGGCCGACGATCAGCGAGGTGCGGGCGCCGAAGACCAGCCGGGCCCAGATGTCGCGGCCGACGTTGTCGGCCCCGAGCAGGTGACCGCCGCCCGGCTTGTGGTTGACCGCGCCGAGATCCACGTCGTTCGGCGCGTGGGTGGCGACCAGCGGCGCCAGCAGCGCCAGCAGGATCACCACGGCGAGGATGCCGGCGCCGAGCACGGCCAGGCGGTGGGCGGCGAAGCGACGCAGTGCGGGGTACCGTCCGGCATCCGCAGCGGTGGCCGGCGCGGGCTCGGCCGGGTCGCCGGGCACGGCGCGCGGTGTGGGGTCGAGGTCAGACAAGGCGCACCCTCGGATCGGCCCGCACGTAGGCGAGATCGGCAAGGAGGTTGGTGACCACGACCGAGACGGCGATGACGATGACGATGCCCATCATCAGCGACACGTCCCGGTTGCCCGCGGCCCGCACGGCGAGCTGGCCCATGCCGGGCCAGCCGAAGACCTGCTCCACGATGACCGCACCGGCCACCATCTCCGGCAGTGTCAGGCCGATGACGGTGATGATGGGCAGCAGCGCGTTGCGGAACGCGTGGGACCACAGCACCCGGCTGGGCCGCAAGCCCTTGGCCCGGGCGGTCACGATGTACTCCGAGCTGAGCACGTCGAGCATGCTCGCCCGGGTGTACCGGATCAGTGGCGCGGCCACCCCGATGGCCAGCACGCTGCCCGGAAGGGCCATGTGCAGCAGCAGATCGCCGAACGACTCGTCGCCGAGGGTGTGCATGCCGTTGGTGGGTAACAGGCCGAACTGCACGCTGAACAGGTAGATGGCGGCGAGGGAGAGGACGAAGCCGGGGATGCCCACCAGCAGGATGGGTGCCGAGCCGAGCAGGTAGTCGACCGCCGTGCCGCTGCGCACGGCGGCCGCCACGCCGACCGCCAACGCCAGGGCGGTACCGACGACGAGCGCGGCGCCGACCAGCATCGCGGTCGGCCCCAGGTGTGCCCGGATGTCCTCGGCGACCGGCAGCCCGTCGGAGGACGAGGTGCCGAGGTCGCCGCTCAGCGTGCTCTTCAACCAGGTGACGTATCGCAGCGGCAGTGGGCGGTCCAGGCCGAGGGCGTGGCGTTTCTCCGCGATCTGGTCGGGCGTCAGCTGGGCGACGACCTCGGGGCTGAGCCGGACGGTCAGTTCGTCGCCGGGTGCCAGGGAGAGACCGAGGTAGACGATCACGGAGACCATCCACAGCACGACCGTGCCGATGAGCAGTCTTCGCAGCACGTAGTTCCACATGCGGTCTCTCCCTGGTTGGTGCGGGGGTACTGCTCGGGGTATTGGTTGAGGTGGTACGTCTAGCCGACCAGTGTCCAGCCGTTGACATTGAACGCGCTGTCCCGGTCGTTGGGGAACACCTGGAAGGAGCCGCCGAGCTTGCTGGTCCACGCGTTATAGGTGGTGGTCTGCCACAGGGCCACCATCGGCACGTCACGGTTGAGGATCTGGGCGACCTGCTTGTAGCTGTCCGCGCGGGTCGACGCGTCGGTGGTACCGCGGGCCTGTGCGTACAGGCCGTCCATCTCGCAGTTGGCGTAGAAGCTGCTCAGCGGGGCCTTGCAGTTGAAGTACCCGGAGCTGCGGTCGGGCGACAGGCCCATCGAGCCGCCGGCGTTGACGGTCATCGGGTACTTGGCGTCCTTGGACGCGTTCGCCGCCGACCAGGCCGCGGAGTCCAGCGGCTCCAGCACCGCGTTGAGCCCGACGTCCTTGAGGTACTTCTGGATGGCCGGCATCATCTGGTCCCAGGCAGGGTCGACACCCTGGGCGTAGGAGATCTTGAAGGGCTGGCCGAGGTCGAGGCCCGATGCCGCGAGCAGCTGCTTGGCCTTGTCCGCGTTGTAGTCGTAGCGGTCCAGCGCCGCGTCGTCCTGGTTGAAGCCGGGCAGCACCCAGCGGATCTCGCCGTTGCCGCCGAACAGGTTCTTGAGCATGGCGCGGCGGTCGATCGCGTAGTAGATCGCCTGGCGCACCCGGACGTCCTTGGCCTGCGCGTGGTCGGTGCGGAACTGCAGGAACTGCGCGGCCGGTGAGACGACGAACTTGGTGGTCAGTCCCTTGATCGCCGACAGGGCCGGCGCGTCGTTGGCCGCGGCGTTGAGCACCATGCCCAGCTCGCCGTACTGCAGCTGAGCGGCGACCGACTCGGGCTTGACGTTCAGCTTGAAGAACAGCGTAGCGATCTTGGGGGCGCCGCCGAAGTACTTCGGGTTCGCCTTGAACTGCAGGTACTGGTCGGGCACAGCCTTCTCCAGCACGTACGGGCCGGTGCCGACCGGCTTGCTCTTGCTGAACTCGACGGTGCGCACGTTCTCGGCGGCGGCGTCCTGCAGCAGGTGCTTCGGCACGATCGAGTAGACGGCGTCGGTGAGGTTGCGGATGAACTCCGCGTTCGGCGCGGCCAGCGTCATCTTCACGGTGTGCTCGTCGAGCGCGGTCACCCCCGATACCGGGTTCTTGGTGCCCTTCGCCTCGGTCGCGCCGACCACCTGGCGCCACTGGGTGGGCTGGTAGCCGACATAGGCGGTGGGGCCGAACTGGGCGGCCTGGGTGATGGTGAAGACCACGTCGCCGGCGGTGAAGGGCTGACCGTCGGACCAGGTGACGCCCTGGCGCAGGTGGAAGGTGAACTCCTTGGCGTCCGGCGACTGCTCCCAGGTCTGCGCGAGGTCCGGGATGATGCTCTTCTCGTCCGGGCCGACCTTGACCAGGTTGGAGAAGAGCAGGGAGTTGACGACCGCGTCGTTTCCGGTGCTCTGGTTGCTCGGCCCGAAGCCCGCGGTGTTGATGCCCAGGCGGGTGAAGGTCAGGCTCGTGCCCGGCTGGGAGGTTGTGTCGGACGACTTTCCACAGGCGGCGACCAGCGTCGCCGTGGCCGCGAGGAGCGCCAGGCAGGCGCTCAATCGCGCTCTCCGAAGGACCATGCTCTCTCCATTCCAGTGGCGCCAGGTCGCGGCCGCGGCCGCGACCTTCAGGGGTTGGGGGTGTCGTGGCCCCGGTCGTCGGTCACGCTGACGAAGCGGGCCTCGATGTCCTCGCGCAGCGTTACGGCCAGGCCGGGCCCGTCCGGGAGCCGGGCCGCGCGGCCATCGGCGGTCAACGGCTCGGCGAGCACGTCTTCCTGGTAGTAATGCGCGCCGATGATGTCCGAGGGGATGTGGGTGGACAGCCCGGCCGCCGCGGCACCGGCCTGCAACTGGGCGGCCGCCCCGACGCCCAGCTCTCCGTTGGAGCCGATGACGACGGTCAGGCCGAACGCGTCCGCGAGACGGGCCATCGACACCAACCGGCCGGGGCCACCGCTCTTGCCGATGTAGAGGCTGACCACATCGGCCGCCTCGGCGCGCAGCACCGAGACCAGATCGTCCGTGCCGAAGACGCTTTCGTCGGCGACGACCGGCAGCCCGAGGTCGCGCAGCTGCCGCATGCCCGCAAGGTCGCCCGGTTCCACCGGCTGTTCGAGGAAGGCCGGGCCCGACGGGCGGATCAGTTCGACGGCGCGGCGCGCCGCGTCCCGCCGGTACCCGCCGTTGGCGTCCAGCCCGATGAAGGCGTCCGGTCCGCACAGCTGCCGGGCCAGCGCCACCCGTTGCGCGTCGGCGACCGGGTCCAGCCCGATCTTCACCTTGAAGGCTGCGAACCCGGCGGCGACGGCCGCCCGATGGGTGGCCCGCAGCCGGTCGCCGTCCCCGCTCAGCGAGCACTTCACCGGTATCTCGGTGTGCAACGGGCCACCGAGCGCGACGGCGAGCGGGACGTCGAGGGTGCGGGCGTAGGCGTCCCACAGGGCGGTGGACAGGCCGGCCTTGGTGAACGGCGAACCCGCCAGCGCGCGGTCCATGCGCCGCTCCAGGTCGGCCACCGGCGCGATCGGCTGCCCGATGACGGCGCCCGCCAGGACGGTGCGGATCAGGTACTCGCCCGTGGCGCCGTCCTCACCGCTCCAGGTCAGCGTGGCGCTGACCTCGCCGATGCCGGTCACCCCCGCCGACGTGACGACCCGCACCAGCAGGAAGTCGGACCGGTCGTGGACCCCCCGGGCGCCGGCCACCACGAGCTCCGGCTTGACCGTCGGGCTGACCCGCACGGTCTGGACGTCGACGACGGTCGCGTCGATCGCGCGCTTGCCGGTCGACGGGCCGCTCATCTGGCGGCCGCCGGTTCGGCGCCGGCGCTGCCGGACGCGGTGCGCGCGGCGGTTCGTTCGCGGCACAGGCGGTAGGCCTCGGCCAGCAACTCGCGCCGCCGCTGATCCACCCCGACGAGCGGCAGCCGCACCTCGTCGGAGGCGAACACGCCGATCTCGCGCAGCACCGCCTTACTCGTGGCGATCTCGTCGCCGATCCCGAAGACGTGCAGGAACGGCAGGATCTCGGCGGAGAAGACGGCGAACGCCTCGGCCAGCCGCCCGGCCCGGGCCAGCTGCCAGGTCTCCCGGAAGGCGTCGGGGAAGATGGCCGGGGCGATGACCATGACACCGTCCACGCCGGCGGCGAGGTATCGGAACAGGATCGGGTCGTCGCCGCCGAGCACCGTCAGCCCGGCCTGCTGCCAGGCCGGCACCTTGGCCAGCCCGTGATCGGTCAGCTTGACCGTGTTGAGCCGGGCGATCCCCGCGGCGTACTCGAGGACCTGCTCGATCGTGACGGCGGTCGCGGTGGGCGTGGGGTTGTCGTAGAACACCACCTCGATGTCCACGGACGCGGACAGCTCGGCGAGGTAGCCGCGCAGGCCATCGCGGGTGTTCGGGAAGTAGTAGGGCGACGCGCACAGGACGCCGGCGGCGCCGTGCCGCGCGGCGTGCTGGGCCAGCCGCACGCTCTCGTGCAGCGAGGTGTGGGTCACGCCGACCACGACGGTCTTGTCCTGCGGGACCATGGCGAGCGCCGCTTCGGTGATGTCCATGCGCTCACGCGTCGACATCGACGGCGCCTCTCCCGTGCTGCCCAGCAAGGTGTAGCCGTCGACCGATGCGAGCGTGTGGTCCAGCAGGCGGCGGAAGCTCGCCGCGTCGAACTGGCCCCGGTCGAACGGTGTCGGAATCACGGGCAGGATCCCTGTGATCGTCATGGCGTCGTCCTGGCTCCTTCTGCTGACGGATGATCGCCTGCGCCGCGCGCTGCACCGTCGGCCATCGTGTTAGTCATGCGAACACTGTGACTGCGTAGCGAACAGGCTAGGAGCCCCGTTCGAGGAACACAAGAGGCGCCACAGGGGAAAGACGCGCCCCAACAGCGGGCATTTGTCCGCAGCCTGGACGGATCGGACCACACCTCGATGCTCACGGATCGGCCCAGGTACCTCGTCCGATAGCCGGTGCGGGGAATCGGCCGTGCGCCGAACGCGGTGTTCACTGCGAACCGCCGGGCGGCCCGCGCCCCGGAATGACTCGATGCGCCGATTGTTCACCAAGCAGGACGGCGTGTACGGTGAGCGGACAGCCTTGGTTGAGTGCGGAGCGGGGTTCACTGGTGGCAGGTGGCGGCGATCTCAGCAGCCTGGAGAAGGGGCTCGTCATCCTGCGTGAGCTGGCGGGCTCCGAGAGCGGCATGACCGCCGGGCAACTGGCTCAGGCTGCGGGCCTCAACCGGACAACCACCTACCGGTTGTGCGACGCACTCGAACGGGGCGGCTGGGTGCGCCGCAGCGCTTCCGGCGACACCACAGAGTTCGAGCTCGGCGTCTCCGCGCTCGGTCTGGCCGTGCTCATCGGCGACAAGTACGACACCGAGGCCCGGCTACGGCCGGTGATCTCCGAGCTGGCCCGGGCGGTCGGCGAGACCGTGCACGTCGGTGTGCTGGCCGGCGCCGAGGTCGTGCACGTGGCGCGCGCGCTGCCGGCGTCCGGGTTCAGCGTCGCGGCACGGGTCGGCACCCGCGAGTCCGCCCACTGCGCGGGCCTCGGCAAGGCGCTGCTGGCCACCCTGGCCGGCGAGGAGTTCGAGGCGCTCTACCCCGACGAGCGCCTGCGCACGCAGACGGTCAACTCGCTGGCCACCCGCAGCGCGCTGCGCCAGCACCTGGCCATGGTGCGATCCCGCGGGTACGCGCTGGACGAGGAAGAGGGCACGCTGGGGATCAAATGCGTCGCCACGCCCATCTTCGCCGCCGGCGCGCAGCCCTACTTCGCGCTGAGCGTGACGAGCGTCCCGGCCCGGATGACCGAGGACCGCCTGCCGGACATCGTCAGTGCGGTGCGGGGCGCCGCGGCCCTGCTGACCGCCGCCTTCGGCGGGACCGTGCCGCGCGACTGGGGCAACGGCTCGCCCGCGGCGGTCGCGCCCGCCGCGCGGCAGGCGCCCGACGCCGATCCGGGCGCCGCGACCCGTGCCACGCGCCGCGGCAAGACCCCGGTCAGCGTGCCTCAGCCAGCCGCGCCAGCAGCCGACTGACGGCTTCGTCGCCGTGCGCGGACAGGGCCGATCCGATGCCACAGGCCAAGGCCCCGGCCGCAATCCACTGCGGTGCCGACTCGAGGCTGACCCCGCCCGTTGGCACCACCGGCACCTGCGGGAGCGCGGCCAGGACGTCGCGCAGGACCGCCGGGGAATGGGCCGAGGCGGGGAACAGCTTGACGGCATCCGCTCCCCATTCCAGCGCCTGGGTCCACTCCGTCGGCGTCGCCGCACCGGGAATCACGGCCACGCCGTACCGGTGCGCGGTGCGCACCACCGCGCGATGCAGGTTCGGCGACACGACCAGCCGCGCGCCTGCGGCGATCGATGCCCGCGCCGCGGCCTCGTCCAGGACGGTACCCGCGCCCACCACGCAGCCGGTGTGCCGCGCGGCCAGCCGCTCGATCGCGTGCAACGCGCCGGGCGTGGTCAGCGACACCTCGATGACGCGCAGGCCGGCGCCGATCAGCGTCTCGCCGGCCCGCACCGCGGCGTCGGCTCCGTCAGCGCGAATGATGCCGAGCACTCGCTGCGCGGCGAGGGTCTGCATGACATCCCAGCGGTACATC
Organism: Dactylosporangium sp. NPDC051485; assembly: GCF_040682015.1. NCBI lineage: Bacteria > Bacillati > Actinomycetota > Actinomycetes > Micromonosporales > Micromonosporaceae > Dactylosporangium > Dactylosporangium sp. NPDC051485. The sequence goes on along the minus strand of NZ_JBFAZW010000024.1, from coordinate 39,314 downwards.
GGTTCTCCTGACGCTCTGGTGCGGTCAACGATTGACGGACTCGGTGTTCTCGGTGAAGCGGGACAGTGCCCGCGACCGCTCGGCGGCGCTCGGCAGGCCATCGATGTCGGAGGCGGACGCGACGACCAGCGCCGCCACCGCGGCGGCCTCCGCGAGTGTCCGCTGGGGCGGCAGGCCGCGCAGGATCGCGGAGAGCAGGCCGGCGGCGAATGCGTCTCCGGCACCGACCGGATCCGTGACCCGCACCGCGAAGGCCGGCTGCGTCCAGCTGCCGCCCTCGGTGCACAGCTGCGCCGACTTGTCCGGGTGCTTCACGACGACGGTCTTCACCCCGGCCGCCCGCAACCGGGTCACCGACCGTTCGCAGCCTTCGCCGGTCAGCATTTCCAACTCCTCCGAGCCGGCCACGACCAGATCCGCCCGCGCCAGCAACGGCGCCACGACCGCGCGCCACCGGTCGCGATCGCCGAGCTTGTTGCGCACGTTGGGATCGAAGGACACGATGGCGCCGGCCGCACGCGCCGCCTCGATGAGCCGCAGCGTCGTGGCATGCGCCGAATCGGAGAGCATGGCGGTGATCCCGGTGACGTGCACGACGCGCGTTCCGGCCGGCACCGCCACCCGGTCCGGCGACAGCAGCGACGCGGCGGAGCCGGCCCGGTAGTACTGCACGTCGATCCCCCGCTCGGCGTGACAGTCGCGCAGCAGCAGGCCGGTCGGCGCGTCCGGATCGACCCGCACCGCGCCGACGTCCACGCCCTCACCGCGCAGCACCTGCAGCACAACGTCGCCGGCCGGGTCGGCGCCGACCGCCCCGATGAAGCGGACCGGGTGCCCGAGGCGGGCCAGCCCGATCGCCACGTTGCTCTCCGCGCCGGCGACCGAACGGCGAAACTGCCACGACCGCGCGAGCGGTACGCCCGGCTCGGCCAGCAGCAGCATCATCGCCTCGCCACAGGTGACCACTTCCGGTGCTCCGGCTGTCATGGCGGACCCCCTCTCCCTCGCTCCTAGACTACGTAGTCACAAGTCGACGTCAACAGCCGGGAACCCTTGCGTGGCACCGAGAATCGCGCCTATGGTCGGGAGGCCGAGATCGTTTCGAGGCACCGTAGGGCTCATCGCCGCTGCGGTTGAGCCGCAGGTTGGGTGTTGCGCGTGACGCTATTGCACTGGGCAGACTGCGACCGGGAAACCCTGCGGCAACACCTGCCTTCAGCGCTGGTGGTGCTGCCCGTCGGCGCCGTCGAGCAGCACGGTCCGCACCTGCCGACCGGCACCGACGCGTTCATCGTGGAGGCGGCCGTCGAAGCGGCCGTGCGGCAGGCCGCGCCGAGCGCGCCGCGGGATCTGGTGCTCGCGCCCACGCTCCGGTTCGGCGCATCGGACCACCACTTCCCCTTCGGCGCCACGCTGTCGCTGACCGTCGAAACGCTCACCCAGGTGCTGGTCGACCTGGCCCGGTCGGTGGCCGCGGCCGGCGGCCGGCGGATGCTCATCGTCAACGGGCACGGCGGCAACCGGGGCGCCTGCCACGCCGCGAGCGCCGCGGCGGCCAGCCGGCATCCGTTGTCGGTGGGCCATCTGGACTACTGGCAGCTGCTCACCGGGCCGGGCGACGGCGACCGGACGGGCGAGGACCCACAGCCCAGCACCCCGATTCCAGGACACGCCGGCGCCTTCGAGACATCGATGATCGCGCACCTGCGTCCGGCGCCGGTCAGTGCCGCCCCACACCGCCCGTCACCGCCAACGGTGCCCGACGTCCCCGACGTGATGATGCACGACAACGAGATCTGGCGGCACCTCGACGGGTACACCGATGACCCGTTCGGCGCCAGCGCCGAGGCCGGCGCATGGTGGTTCGCCCGATGCGTGGCGCGGCTGTCCGAGCGCATCATCGCCGTCGCGGCCGCAGAGGTACCGTCGTGAAGAATTGAGGACCGCAGCGTGATTGTCGACGTCCACGCGCACACCCCCACCCACCGCCACGCGGTGCCCGCCGACGAGCTGCTCAGCTACGACGGCTGGCGCACGGACCGCACGGTGGTGACCACGAACTCCTGGGACGACTACGACCGCGCCATGGCCGGCTGTGATGTCTCGATCGTGTTCAACATCGCGGTCGACGACCCGTTGGGTGCGACCGGCATGCGGTACCGCCCCGAAGACACCAACGAGGCGACCGCCGCGTTCTGCGCGGACGCGCCGCACAAGCGGATCGGCTTCATGTCGGTCAACCCGCTGTGGCCCGCGGTCATCGACGAGGTCGACAAGTGGCGGGAGCGGGGCCTGGTGGGCATCAAGCTCGGCCCCAACTACCAGAACTTCGACCCGTTGTGCGACGAGGCCATCGCGTTGTACGCGCACGCGGAGCGCACCGGGCTGCCCATCCTGTTCCACCAGGGCGCGTCGCCGATCCGCCAGGCCCCGCTTCGGTACACCTACCCGCTGGTCACCGACGAGGTGGCGCTGCGCTTCCCCGAACTGCGCATCGTCATGGCGCACATGGGCCACCCGTGGGGCCGCGAGACGGTGGCCACCATCCGCAAGCACCCTCACGTGTACGCCGACGTGTCCTCGATCTACCTGCGACCGTGGGTCTGCTACGAGTCGCTGCTGTACGCCACCGAGTGGGGCGCGGCCGGGAAGCTGCTGCTGGGATCCGACTACCCGATCGCCAACACCGACGAAGCGATCGCCGGACTGCGCCGGGTCAACGACATCCTCGCCGGCACCGCGCTGCCGCGCATCTCCACCGAAGTCATCGACCGCATTGTCCACGCCGATGCGTTGGGCGCCCTGGGCCTGACCCTGCCGTAGCGGGCGTCCGGCGGGCCTGCCGGTCGGCCGGCCCGCCGGGTCCAACCCGGTCGAGCCGGCCTACCCGGCGACCTCCCGTGACCGCAGGCGCGAGCGCAGCCGCTCATCCCGCTGCGACAGCGCGGCACGGGCCGCCTCGGCCGGCCACGGGTACACGCCCGAGCCGGTCTTGAGCCCGAGCCGCCCCGCCCGTACCCGCCCCAGCAGCTCCTGCGCAGGCGCGAACCGCTCGCCCAGCTGCCCGGCCAGGTACTCCAGGATGCCCTGGTACACGTCCAACCCGTTCATGTCGGCCACCTGGAAGGGACCGTAGTCCCCCAGCCGGAACCCGAACGAGTCGCGCACGATCGCGTCGATGTCCTGCGCGGACGCGACGCCCTCCTCGAGGCACCGGAACGCCTCGGCGATCATCGCGAACTGGATGCGGTTGCCGACGAACCCGGCCCGGTTCGCCACCACGGCCGGCGACTTGCCCACCGACCGCAGGAACGTGGCCACCCGGTCCACCACCGCCGGATCGGTGCCGCGGGCGGGCACCAGCTCGACGCACGGCACCAGGTAGGCCGGGTTGTACCAGTGCATACCCAGCGCGCGACCGCTTGCGCCGAGGTCGCCGACCACGACGTCGATGTCGAACGAGGATGTGTTGGTCGTCAGCACCGCCTCGCCGCCGACGCACCCGGCGAGCCGCTGCCACACCTCGCGCTTGGCCTCGAGTACCTCGGGGATCGCCTCGACCACCAGCTCGGCGCCGTCGACCGCCGACGCCAGATCGGCCGCGGACCGCACCCGCGCGAGCGTGCGCGCCGCCTCGTCCGCGGGCAGCTCGCCGCGGCGAACCGCTGCCTGCACGTCCTCGACCAGCGTGGCCCGGCCCGCCTCGGCCAGCGCTTCGTCGCGGTCGCACAGTGACACCGCAACGCCCCGCCCGGCCAGCAGCCGGGCGATGCCGCGACCCATCGTGCCCGCGCCGACGATCGCGGCCCGTTCGAATCCGTCCATCCGCTACGCCGGCTGGACCCGGACGATCGCGTCCACCTCGGTGGGACTGCCGGTGGGCAGCGCCGCGACACCCAGCGCCGTGCGGGCATGCGCACCTCGCTCCCCCAGTACCCGCAGGAAGGCCTCGGTCGCCGCGTCCGCAACCAGATGCTGGTCGGTGAACCCGGGCACGCTGGCGACGTAGACCGTGATGCGGTCGACCTGCGCGATCCGGTCCAGGCTGCCCAGCTCCCGTTGCAGCACGGCGAGCACGTTGAGCGCGCATTGCCACGCGCAATCCCGGGCCTGCGCCAGGCTCAGTGCGCCGTCGCCCACCGATCCGGTGTGGCGCAACGACCCGTCGGAGCCGACCGCGGTCTGGCCGGAAACCGTCACCAGACCCTCGTCGTGCCGTAGCGGCAGGATGGCCGGGCGCGGCCCACCGGCCGGCGGGGGTCCGTCGGTGACGAGCGTGGACAGAAGCGACGATGCTGTGGTCAAGGGTTCCTCACCGGGATCGGGCGAGCCGCGGCTCGCGGGTAGGGGCAGCCGGGCGCCTGGCCCGGCTGGTCGGTGGCGTGCCCGCCGATCGGGCTTCGTCGCCACCGTGATGCGCGGTGGAGCCGCGCACGATGAGCTCGGCCGGCATCGTGACCCTGCGCGGCGCGGTGGCCGGCTCGGCCACCCGCGCCAGCAGCAACTGCACCGCGATGCGGGCCATCTCCGCGGTCGGCTGCCGGACCGTGGTCAGATCGAAGGCGTCCCACGACGCCATCGCAATGTCGTCGTACCCGACGACCCACACGTCGTCGGGTACCGCTCGGCCAAGCGACCGGGCGCCGTCCAACGCGCCGAGGGCGGTCAGGTCGTTGACGCAGAACACCGCCGTCGGCGGCCGGGTCAGCGACAGCAGTTCCCGCATGGCTTCCCGCCCGCGCCGGTAGGTGAAGTCGCCGCCGCGGCGATAGTCTTCAGGCAGCGCGAGCCCCACGGCCGCCAAGCCGCTGAGGAAGCCTTTCTCCCGGTCCGCGGACGTGCTCGGCGCCGCCGGGCCGCCGATGTAGCCCACCCGCTGATGCCCCGCGGCGGCAAAGTACCTCGCGATCCGCTGGCCGCCGACCCGGTTGTCGCTCACCACCTGGTCACACTTCCAGCCCGGCATGGCCCGGTTGAGGGTGACGGCCGGTGCGCCGGCCCGCATCGCCTCCCGCAGCGCCGCCGACTTCGCCGTCGCCGCCGTGAACAGCACGCCGTCCAGCACACCCTGCCGGATCGCCTCCAGCGCCGCGTCCTGCCCCGGACCCGCGGACGTCCACAGCGCCATCCGGCATCCGGCACTGCCCAGCTCCGCGCTCAGCTCCTCGATCAGTCCCGGGTAGAACGGGTTGGTCAGGTGCGAGACCACCACGCCGACCGTGCCGCTGCGCCGGGTCCGCATCGCCCGCGCCAACGCATTGGGCTGATACCCGATCTGCGCCGCGGCCTCCAGCACCCGGGTGCGTGTCTCAGCCTTGACGGGACCGGCGTCGCGCAGCACCCGCGAGACCGTCGCCTGCGAAACACCCGCCACCTGTGCCACGTCCCTACTGGTGACCATCAGTACCTCCTGCTCCCGCGGCTACCGGGCTGTCCATCCGCCGTCGACCACCAGGGTATGACCGGTGATCAGGCCGGCCATCGGCCCCACGAGGAACGCTACCGCCGCGGCCACGTCGTCCGGCTCGCCGAAGCGCCCCAGCGGGATCCGTGCAAGGAACGCCTCGCGCAGCTCCGGCCGCTCGAGCGTGGAACGGGTCAGGGCGGTGCTGACGAACGTGGGCGCGACCGCGTTGACCCGGATCCCGTGAGCGGCGAGCTCGATGGCCATGACCCGGGTCAACGCCGTGACGCCGCCCTTGCTCGCCGCGTACGCCGCGCGCTCCTCGATGCCGACCAGCCCGGCCTGCGAACCGATGGTCACCACGCTGCCGGGACGCTGCGCCGCGACGAGCCTGCGGGCGACCGCCTGGGTGAGGAAGAAGGCACCTTTGAGGTTGGTGGCCTGAATCTCGTCCCAGGACTGCTCGTCCACCTCGAGCATCGGTTGGGGCCGGTTGACGCCGGCGTTGTTCACCACGACGTCCAGCGGTCCCTCCGCCCACACCCGGCCCACCACGGACTCGAACGAGGCCACGTCACGCACGTCCAGCACACACGGCTCGGTGCCGTAGCGGCGCGCCAGCTCGCCGGCCGTCGCGGCGTTCCGGCTGGTGCCGACCACCGAGGCGCCCAGGCTCGCCAGGCCGTCGGCGATGGAACGGCCCAGGCCACCGGCGGCCCCGGTCACCAACGCCCGGCAACCGTCCAACCGGAAGTCCAGCCCCGCCCCCGCACCGGGCACCCGCGACTGCTCGCGGGTCACGACGCGGCGGCCGCGGACAGGTCGTGCTCCGTCCAGCTCAGCCGGTCGCCGGCGTACCTCGCCGCCCGCACGTCGCCGGATCGGGCGTGGCCCTCGAACAGCTCCACCCGGCTGGCCCGGCCGCAGAGCCGGCCCAGTTCGGCGCTCGCCTGCGGGTCGAGCACCTCCTGGTAGGTCACCGTCTTGAGGTACTTGCCGACCCACAGTCCGCCGGTGTATCTGGCCGCGCCCCGGGTGGGCAGCACGTGGTTCGTCCCGATCACCTTGTCCCCGTACGAGACGCAGGTGCCTTCGCCCAGGAATAGCGCGCCGTAGTTGCGCATCCGATCCAGCGCGTCCCGGGGCGTTGTGGTGAGCACCTCCACGTGTTCGCTCGCGAACTCGTCCGCCAACGCAAACATCTCGTCCGGGCCGGACACGACGTGCACCTGCCCGTGGTCGCGCCAGGCGGGCTCGGCCATGTCCCGCGTCGGCATGCCGGGCAGGATCTCGTCGATGTGCCGCAGCACCTGCTCGGCCAGCGGCCGCGACGTCGTGATCAGCACCGCCGGCGAATCGGGACCGTGCTCCGCCTGGCTCAGCAGATCCACCGCGACCACGAACGGATCCGCCGTGTCGTCGGCGAGCACCAGGATCTCCGTCGGCCCGGCGAACAGGTCGATGCCCACCTCGCCGAACAGCTGGCGCTTCGCCTCCGCCACGTAGGCGTTGCCCGGCCCGGCAAGCATGTCCACCCGGGAGATCGACTCGGTTCCGAGCGCGAGCGCGGCGATGGCCTGCACGCCGCCGAGAAGGTAGATCTCGTCGGCGCCGGCAAGGTGCAAGGCGGCGACGGTGGCGTCCGGGACCACGCCGCGGATCGGCGGGGTGCATGCCGCCACCCGGGACACGCCGGCGACCTTCGCGGTGACCACGGTCATGTGCGCGGAGGCCACCAGCGGGTAGCGCCCGCCGGGGACGTACGCCCCGGCCGCGGCGACCGGGATGTGCCGGTGCCCCAGCCGCACGCCCGGCAGTGTCTCCACCTCGATGTCGGTCATCGACGCTCGCTGATGTTCGGCGAACCCGCGAACCTGCGCCTGGACGAAACGGATGTCGTCGATCACGGTCTGCGGCACCCGCGCCACGATTCGCTCGATCTCGTCGCCGCTCAGCCGGAAGCTCGGCGGGCTCCAGCTGTCGAACTTCTCCGAACAGGCCCGCACCGCCTCGTCACCGCGCCGCCGCACATCGTCGATGATGCCCGCGACCACCTCGGCAACGGACTGCCGCTCCGGCCGACTCGGATGCTGCGCCTGCTTCAGAGCGGTCACCGGTCACCCCTGTGAAATCGTAGTCATGATTACGTAACCATAGCGACCGCCCGGCCGTCACGCCAGCGCCCGTTGCATGACCACATCGACCTGCCCGTCGCGGAGGTCACCGCCGCGGCATAGGCGCGGCGGCACCATGCCGGTCGTACCCGTCATCCGACAGGAACGTGGCAAGGTGGTCGGCCTCCTCGGCGACGGCGGCACGCTCGGAATGCGTGAACTGCCGTAGCGGCGTGACCCGGATGCCGCCCGAGTCGCAGGTCCACGTGGCGGACACCCGGCCGTCGACCAGCACGACCCGCGCTGCGGCGACGGACAGGCCGCGGTGGTCGTGGTCGATGATGCGGCTGCGGTCGTGGTACCCGAGGATGGCGTTGTCGAAGGCAGGCAGGAAGCGAACGGGCGCAGGCGTGTCCGGGCCGGGCCGCGGAGCGCCGGGCAGGTCGAGCAGTTCGCGGCCGCGTTCGTCGCGGAAACTGACCAGTTCGTCGCGGACGGCCGCCACGGCCTTGGGCAGCCCGGCCAGCCCGCACCACGCGCGCAGGTCGGCGCCGGCCGCGGGACCGAACGCGCCGAGGTAGCGCCGTACCAGATCCGCGCCGACCGGATCGGCCGAGTCCGAGGGCTCGGGCGCGGCGCTGCGGCCGAGCCACTGTGCCAGTGGCACGTAGCTTGCCCCGGCGGTGCTGCGCCAGGTGCCGCGCGGCGGGAGCTGGACCGCCGGCACCAGCGCCGCGACGACGGCTTCGCCCAGCGGCCGGGGCGCGCGGCCCGGATGCCGCTCGGCCAGCTCGCGCCCGATGGCGCCGAGCGAGCGGGGCCGGCCGTCGGACAGCAGCGCCCGGGCCTGGGCCGCGAGCTCGTCCAGGTCGAGCCCGGCGAGATCACGGGCGTACACACCGAGGATGCGCTGGCGCAGCAGCGCCTGGTGCCGAGGCCGCCAGTGCCAGGCGTCCTCGGCGGTGACCAGGTGCACGGTGCGGCGCATCAGGTGGAGCCGTACCACGGCGCGCTGTTCGAGCAGCCGTGAGAGTTCGGCGGGGTCGAAGCCGCGCATCCGCGACCACAGCCCGACGAACGGCTCCTGCGGTTCCTGCGCCTGCAACCCGCACAGGTGGCCCACCGCGTCGAGCACGGACGCGCCGGTGCGCTCGAGCAGGAACTGGCGGGCCAGGGTGGCGCGGTTGAGCGCTCGCGCGTCGAGGCGCTCGGTCATCCCCGGGCCGCCGCGGCGCGCTCGGCGGTGCGGCGGCGCCGCAGGTGGGGCTGCGCGAGTTCCGGCGGCACGTAGGAGACGTCGATCGGCCCGAGGTCGACGCCGGGCGGGACGACCTCGTCGATCCGGTCGAGGATGTCGTCGTCGAGGGTCGTGCCGGCGCCGGCGAGCAGGTCGTCGAGCTGGGCCGTGGTGCGCGGGCCGATGATGGCCGACGTGACCGCCGGGTGGGTGATGGTGAAGGCCAGGGCGAGGTGGGTCAGCGACAGCCCGGCCTGTTCGGCGATCGGGATGAGCCGCTCGACGGCGTCGAGTTTGCGCTCGTCGGTCATGTGTCCGGGCACCCAGTGCATCCGGGCCTGCGAGGACTGCGAGGCGCCGGCCTTGCGGTAGCGGCCGGTGAGCAGGCCCATGGCCAGCGGGCTCCAGACGAGGGTGCCGATCCCGTACCGCGCGCACACCGGGAGGACCTCGCGCTCGATGCCGCGGTTGAGGATCGAGTACGGCGGCTGTTCGGTGCGGAAGCGGGCCAGTCCGCGCCGCTCGGAGACCCACTGGGCCTCGACGATCTCCGCGGACGGCAGGCTGGAGTGGCCGAACGCCCGGATCTTGCCCGCCCGCTGCAGGTCGGTCAGCGCGGCGAGGGTCTCCTCGATGTCGGTGCCGGGCTCGGGGTGATGGACCTGGTAGAGGTCGATGTGGTCGACGCCGAGGCGGCGCAGTGAAGCATCGAGCGCGGTGACGATCCAGCGGCGGGAGTTGCCGCGCCGGTTGGGATCCGCACCCATCGGGCCGTTGACCTTGGTGGCGAGCACGATGTCGTCGCGGCGGCCGCGCAGGGCCTTGCCCACGATCCGTTCGGTCGCGCCGTCGCCGCCGTAGACGTCGGCGGTGTCGATGCAGTTGATACCGGCGTCGAGGGCCCGGTGGATGATGCGGATGCAGTCGTCGTGGTCGGGGTTGCCGTTCGGGCCGAACATCATGGTTCCCAGGCAGTAGGGGCTGACCTGGATGCCGGTGCGGCCCAGGGGACGCGTACGCATATGGCTCCTTCTTCGAGGCCGGGGAACCGGCACCGGGACGAGACGGCGGGGCTGGGCGCCGCCTCGTCCCGGTGCCGCGGAGCGGGGATCAGGCGTTGGCGTGCTGGGCGGCGACGTCGAGGATCCACGTGATGCCGAAGCGGTCGGTCAGCATCCCGAACGCCGGCGCCCACTGCGCCGGGCCGTACGCCTCGACGACGGTGGCGCCGTCGGCCAGCTTCGCCCACAGCGCGCCGACCTCTTCGACGGTCTCGCCGCGGACCGACAGGAAGAACGGCTCGCCGGTCAGCGTCATGCCGTGCTCGCGCCGCGTGGCGGGCGCCGGCGCGGTGCCGGCTCCGGCCTGGCCGGGCACGTCGTAGGCCATGACGCGGAAGCCGTCCCCGGCCGCGACCTGGCCCCAGACCACCTTGCTCGCGTCGGGCAGGTCCTTCGGCATCCCGAAGTCGCCGTACGTGATGACGATGATCTCGCCGCCGAACACCGTCCGGTAGAACTCCAGCGCCTCCCGGGCGTTGCCCCGGAAGTTGAGGTGGGCGGTGGTGGTGATGCTCATCGAGACTCCTGGTGAGAGTTGTTTGCGGTCATCACCAAGGTTCGGCGCCATAGGTGACAGGTTGTGGCACCTTCTGCGAGTAGCTTCAAACTCGTGCCGAAAACCTCTGGCCGGCTGCTGGCCCTGTTGTCGCTGTTGCAGACGCGCCGCGACTGGCCGGGCACGCTGCTGGCCGAGCGGCTCGACATCAGCCTGCGCACCGTGCGCCGCGACGTCGACCGGCTGCGCGAACTCGGCTACCCCATCGCCGCCGCCAAGGGTCCCGACGGTGGCTACCGGCTCAGCGCCGGCACCGAACTCCCGCCGCTGCTGTTCGACGACGAGCAGGCCGTCGCCCTCACCATCGCGCTGCAGGTCGCCGCCACCACCCTGGGCGACGGCACCGGCGAAGCGGCGGCACGGGCGTTGACCACCATCCGGCAGGTCATGCCGTCCCGGCTCCGGCACCGCGTCAACGCCCTGCAGGTCACCGCCGTCGAACGGCCCACCACCCGGCCGGCTGCCCCGATCGACGCGGGCGCGCTCCTGGCGATCAGCTCGGCCGTGCAAGCCCACGAGATCCTCCGCTTCGACTACGGCCCCGAGACCGCGGACAAGCCCCCGCGCCGCGTCGAGCCGCACCACGTCGTCACCTGGGACGGACGCTGGTACCTCGTCGCGTGGGACCTCGACCGGTCGGACTGGCGCACCTTCCGCGCCGACCGGATCACCCTGCGCATCCCCAACGGACCCCGCTTCACGCCCAGGACGCTGCCCGGCGGCGATGTGAGCACCTTCGTCACCGGCAGGTTCCGCGGCGCCGACGACGGCACCACCGGCTGGGCCTGCCAGGGCACCGTGATCCTCGACCTGCCGGCCGCCACCGTGGCCCTCTACACGCGCGACGGGATCGTCGAGGAGCTCGGCCCGGACCGCTGCCGGCTCACGCTCGGCTCCTGGTCCTGGCCCAGCCTCGCCGCCGCCATCGCCCGGTTCGACACCGAGATCGAGGTCGTCGGCCCCGCCGAGCTCGCCGGCGCCTTCGGCCGCCTGGCCCGCCGCTTCGCCAGGACCGCCGCCGCGGGAACGCCCGTCTGAGACTGCGCCGCACCGGGATCGAGGTCGTCGGACCCGCCGAGCTCGCCGACGCCCTCGGCCGCCTGGCCCGCCGCTTCGCCAGGACCGCCGGCGCGGGAACGTCCGTGTGAGACTGGCCGCATGGATGCCAAGCGGGTGCAGGGAGCCGGGTTCGCCGCGCTGATGGGGGCCGCCGCCGGGGCGGCGCTCACGGCCCACCGCGGGCCGCGGGCCGCGCTGGCCGGGGCCCTGGTCGGCGGCGGCGCGCTCGCCGCGATCGACGGGGCGGCCCGGGCGATGCAGGGGCCGGACGAGATCCCGGCCGTGTGGGCACGGATCGCGGCCAGCGGGGCGATCGCCGCGCCGATCGGGTGGGCGGCCGGCAAGGCCGGGGCGAGCCCGCTCGCGGTCGGCGTGGCCAGCGGCGCGATCGCCGGGGCGATGGGCGTGCGGCCGCAGAAGGTCGCGCTCGGGCCGGTCGTCGGCCTGGCCGTCGGGGCGGCCATGCGCAACCGGCCACCGGCGCAGGTCGCGGCGGCCGGCGTGGTCGCCTTCCGGACCGTGTCGCAGCTGGTGTTCCGCGACCCGCAGGTGGCCCTCGTCGCCGGGAGCGCGCCCGCCGAGTCATTGCCATTTGTCGTACCGCTGGAAGCCCGCACCCGCTATGTCGGCACCGGTTACGTGCGAGCGCTGGCCGACGCGATCGGCGGGACGTACCGGGAGGCGGCCGAGGACGTCGGGATCGTCGCCGACCTCGACGCGCTTGCGGGTCCCGACTTCGACCCGGCCAGCGTCGACCCGCTGGTGCGCGAGTTCTACGAGCACACGACCCGGTTCACGCTCGACATCGTGCCCCGCTGGCGGGCCTGGGCGCGGCCGGGCTACCTGCTGTACCGCAACCTCGTGGCCCGTCCCCTGGGCCAGGCCAACGTGCCGATGAACCAGCGCGAGATCCAGCAGGGCATGCACAGCCGGATCGACACCATCAGCGGCGCCGACGGGGTCGTGTCCACGCGCGGGTGGATCCGCAGCTTCGCGGACAGCGGGGAGCCGATCTACGTCGGCATCTACACCACCTACCGGCACGGCGAGCGCGGCTACGTCAGCGTCGGCTTCCCCCTGCCGCAGGCCAACTTCACCGCCACGCTGGCCCCACGCCCGCGCGACGGGGGCGGGCTGCGCCTGACCAGCCGCGGCGCGGACGGGCAGACCGGGCACTACCTGAGCTTCATCGACCCGCAGACGCGCAACCTGTCGACGGTCGCGGTGCACGGCTTCGCCGAGGAGCTCGACGTCTACGTCCGGGACGGGCAGCTGCGGGCCGACCACGCCTTCTCGCTCTTCGGGCTGCCGTTCCTGACCCTGGAGTACCGCATCAGCCGGAAAGCGTAGCCACGAGCTCCGGCAGGCGGCCGAGGGCGCGGGCGCCGGCGATCGGGTCGGAGTAGTCGCGGGTGTGCACGATGCGGCCGTCGCGGATCGTCATCACCATCACGAAGCGCAGCGTGAACGGGGCGCCGGTGGCGACCATCGCGCCGTGCACGTCGTACTCCGCGATCACCGTCCCCGGCTCCGCGGTCTCGTGGATGTGCACCCCGGACAGTCCGGTGTAGCGGCGCACCGCCCGGCCGGCGGCGAAGCGGGCCCGCAGCTGCTCGCGGGTGGTCTCGATGCGCGGCGGGACCAGGCCCGGGACGGCGAACGGCATTTCGATGACGACCTCGTCGGCGTAGAAGTCGGCGAGGTCGCCCGGGACGGCGGAGACGGTGACCTGCAGGAAGCGCTCGACGAGCGCCCGGGGACTACTCATGAATCGGAGTGTACGCTCCGATTCGCCCGGGTGGAAGTTTCGCGGGCCACCCATCGACAGCCACCGGGACCCCGCGACGGATCATGCGCCGGTACAGTGCCTCGCGTGTCCCTCCAACGCCTCCTGTGGATGCTGGTCGCGGTCGCCGTCATCACCGCCAACAGCATCGCGGCGAACCGAGACTCCGCCGCGGCCGATGCGCCGTCGGCGGCTGCGCTGGCCGCCTTCTTCGGCTGCTCGGCGGCCAAGCCGCGCCCCTACTCCGGGGCCCGGGAGACCGTCGCCTGCAAGGAGGACGGCTTCGACGTCACGGTGATGACGTTCAATGACAACACGCAACGCGACGCCTGGGTGAACAGCGAGAAGCTCGTCGTGGCCAGTGCCGGCTTCATGGGCGTCTCGGCCGCGCTGATCTCCGGTGACCGCTGGGCGGTGGCGACCGGCGATGTCCCCACGGCCGAGCGGCTCCACGCGGTGGCGGGCGGGTGGCGGGTATGACGGCGGACGCGGCGGCTCGGCCGCCGTTCCGGCTCGCCGCCGGTGGGGCGGGCGCCCGGGTCGAGTGGGCCACGTGGGGCCTGCTCGCCGTGGCGGGCGTCTTCGCCGTCGTCGCCGCGTTCGACCTGGCCGACCTGCTGCGGGTCCGGGCCGGGCTGCCGGCGCCGGACCTACACGTCCTGCAGGCCGGGCTGGGTCTCGGCACGGGCGAGATGGTGCTGTTCCACGTGCTGCTCGCCGCGCTCTGCGCCTGGTACCTGTTCAACGTGGCCGCGCTGCGCGGGCTCGGCGAGCAGCCCGCCGCGGTCCTGCGCACGATCCCGCTGACGCTGTTTCAGGTCGGCGCCGCGGCCACCCTCGTGGCGGCGGCGACCCTGCCCCGCGCGGACTTCATGGCCGCGCATGCGTTCGGCGTGCGCCTGGAGTGGATGATCCCGATCCTCGTGGCCCGGCTGGCGCTGACGGCCCTGCTCGGCGTGGCCGTGCTCGGGCTGCGCCGGCGGCTGTACGCTGCGATGCTGCGCTCCGGCGTGGCAGCGCTGCCGAGCACGCCGCCGGAGCGCATGACGCTGCTCGAGATGTCCCAGCGCGCCGCCATGTTCGCGCCGCCGCTGCCCGTCACCGGCGACGCGTGGTGGTCGGAGGTGGCCGACCGGGTGGCGGCGGCCGGCTCCGCGCTGCCGCTGCTGGAGCGCTCGGGCGAGCAGCGCCGCTGGCACCGCGTGGAGCCCGGCGCGGACCTGGCGGCGCTGCGCGAGTCGCTGCAGCCGGGCGCGACCGTCACCCTGTTCACCACCGAACCGGTGGACGAGGACCGCTATGACCCCGACGCCCTGAGCGCCGTGGTGCGCTAGGCCGTGCTGTCACACGGGGTCGGGTCGAGCTGGTCGACCTGCCCACCACCGGCGACCCCGGGCGCGACTTCGACCTGGCCGCGCTCGGGATCGTGCGGGTGCTGCCGGACGGCTCCCGCGTTCCACGCCCCGGCCGAGCACGGCCGCAGGCGCGCCGAGAGCCGCTCGGGTCAGTCGCGGGTGACGGTGAACATGTAGCAGCCGTAGGAAATGTTGCGGCTGTCGACGCGGACCACGGCCGGGTCGGCGAGGATGTCGGCGAGCTCGGCCTCCGGGGCGGTGCCGTCGTGGGTCCGGGTCGCCGGGTGGATCCAGCCGCGCTCGTCGTACGCGCGCAGCACCTGCGGGCGGCCGCGCCAGGCCTCCGGGTAGCCGCTGCCGGACGGGCCGTCGCACCGGGTGGCGTGGGCGAAGACGGCGCCCATCTCGCGGTACGGGCTCGGGGGCAGCAGCGGTTCGTAGCCGAACAGGATCAGCTGCTCGCCGGCGGTGGCGTTGCGCAGGCAGCAGCGCAGCGGCTCGCCGCCCTCGGCCTCCATCCGCTGGACCGGGTGGCCGGAGACGTCGGTGCCGGCGGTGCGCACGGACTCGATGTGGGCGGGGTCGATGGCGTGAACGGTGAACATGCTCCAAGCGTGCGAGCCCGGACGCGCGAATGCTGGCGGGAATCGGGCGTGGCATTCGGTGCCGGACGATCATCCGTGGCGCGGCGGATGGCGCTGCCCGGGCCGGCCGCCGCGCGGCTGACACCCAACGCGGCGATCCTCGTGGCCGGGCAGCACAACCTGGCGCATCGCTGCGCTCCGCGCAACGCCGCGCTGGAGCGCATCGAACGGGCCGCGAAGGGTCAGGCGGCCGCCTCGCGCAGCCGCCGCTCGGCCGCGGCCGCGTTGCGGTGCAGGCGGATGGTTTCCGCGCTGAGCAGTTCGCGCCCGACCTCGGTGAGCCGATAGTAGCGACGCAGCCGCGACGCGACGACCTCCTCCCGGTCCACCACGATCAGGGCGTCGGCGCGCAGCCGGTCCAGGATGCCGTAGAGGGTGCCCGCCTGCAGGCGCACCCTGCCCTCGGAGATGCGGCGCACGTCGTCCAGCACGCTGTACCCGTGCTGGGGCTCGGCCGCGAGGGCGGTCAGGACCAGGAACGTCGGTTCGCGCAACGGTAAGCCAGTCATACCCATCACTATATAAAGACTGTCGATATATACAATCAACCGATCGGCCAGGCGATCACGGGGTCAGCGACGCCGGGGCGGCCGAGACGAACGGCACGGCCAGGAAGGCCTTGGCGCCGACGGCCACGGCAGACAGCAGGAGCCGGCGGATGCGCATCGACCAACCCTTGCGGATCGGGGCCTCCACTGGGGAATTAGTAAACTGTCTTAACAGCAACGGGTCAACGCTTCAATACCCTCGACTACCCGACGAGGTCGAACAACTACGGTGCGTCGATCCATGGTGGCATCCCTGCCGGCCGCTACCTCGCGCCCTGGGGCCGCAGGGACAGGCGCAGCAGCGTCTCGGCGCAGGCGTGGACCTGGGCGAGGGAGACGCGCTCGTCGGGGCAGTGGCCGTAGCCCTCGCCGGGGCCGTACTGGACGGCGGGGATGCCGGCGGCGGTGAGCAGGCGCAGGTCGGAGCCGTACGGGGCGCCGACGACCGCGGGCGGCTGCGTGCCGTGGGCCTCGACGTGGGTGTCCAGGAGGCGGCGGACCAGCGTGCTGCCGGAGGGGCAGCGGCCCGAGGCGAACTGGCCGCCCCACCACTCGACCGTGACCGGGTGCTCCCGCAGCCACGGGTCGGCGGCGCAGGCCCCGGCCACCGTGGCCTCGAAGGCGGCCCGGGCCTCGGCCACCGGCTCGTCCAGGGCCACGCCGAAGCGGCCCTCGGCGACCAGGAGGTCGGGGACGGTGGAGGCCCAGTCCCCGGAGCGCACGGTGCCGATCTCCAGCGGGTAGGCGATGTCCCAGCGCGACATCATCGGGTCGACGGCGGCGTTGCGGGAGGCCTCCAGGGCGCGCAGGACCGGGAAGATCAGCTGGAACTTCTCGACCGCGCTCACGCCGGAGGTCCGGGCGCAGGCGTGGGCGGCCCTGCCGGGGACGCGCAGGCGGAAGGTCAGGGCGCCACCGTTGGCGGCCAGGACGTCGAGCGCGGTGGGCTCGGTGATGACGCAGGCGCCGGCCCGCCAGCCGCGGGCCAGGGCCGCGTAGGTGCCCAGGCCGCCGTCCTCCTCGCCCACCACGGCGGCGAGGAGGAGGTCGCCGGGCGGGGTCGCCCGGCCGCGGTGCACGGCCAGGAACGCCGAGAGGGCCGACACGAAGCCGCCCTTCATGTCGCAGGCGCCCCGGCCGTGGACGTGCTCGCCGTGCACGGCGCCGGACCACGGGTCGGTGGTCCAGGTCGCCGGGTCGCCGGGCGGGACCACGTCCAGGTGGCCGTTCAGCATGAGGCTCGGGGCGTCCGGGTCCCGGCCGGGGAGGCGGGCGACCAGGCCCCAGGCCTCCTCGCGGGGGACCTCCATGCCCGGGAAACCGGCTTGCGCGGCGAGCTCGGCGACCGGGATCCGCCACAGGTCGAGCTCGATGCCCTCGGCGCGCAGCAGGGCGGCGACGTGGTGGACGATCTCGCTTTCCGCGGCGGTGCCGCCCACACTGGGGATGCGGATCAGGTCGGTGAGGGTGGCGGCCGCCTCGGCGCGGGCGTCGCGCAGGGCATCGAGGGCGGGCTGCAGATCTTGGTTCACGGGGGCAATCTATGACGCTGACGCTCATGTCGTACAACATCAAAGACGGTGGCGGCGCACGGCTTGCGGCCATCGGCCGGGTCATCGAGGGCGCCGGGCCCGATGTGGTGGCGCTGCAGGAGCTCCGCGGCGAACCGGCACTGGACGCGGTGACCGGCATGCGGCAGTTCGTGGCGCGGTCGCGGTGGGGGCAGCCGGTCGGGCTGCTGGTCGGGCGGCACCTGCGGGTGCTCGGCGCCGGGCGGGTGCGACGGCCGTGGCACCACGCGGCGGTCTGGGCGCGGCTGGCCACGCCGATCGGGGCGCTGACCGTGATCGGGGCGCACCTGTCGCCCTATTGGGGGCGGGTCCGGCGGGTGGAGGCGGGATGGCTGGCCGCGTTCATGCGACGGCACCGGCCGGCGGTACTGCTGGCCGACCTCAACACCCTCGACCCCTACACCGACCACGGGCTGGAGGTGGCGCGGCTGCCGATGCCGTACCGGCGGCGGCACGTGCACGGCCTCGCGCACAGGCCGGACGTGCGGGCAACGGCGCTGCTGGCCCGGCGGGGGCTCGTCGACGTGTTCCACGCGTGCGGCCGCGGGCAGCCGTGGACGGTGCCGACGACCCGCGGCGGCGGCGCGGAGTTCACCCAGATGCGCCTGGACTACGTGCTGGCCACGCCGGGCGTGGCCGGGCGGTTCACCGAGTGCTACGCCGTGACCGGTGGGGAGGCGGAAGCCGCTTCGGATCACTACCCGCTGGTGGCCCGGGCAGCGTAGAGACCTGCGCGGCGGCGGCCTGGGCGGCGCTGCCGGAGGTACGCGGGTCGATCTGCTCGCGCGGCGGGGGCTGGCGGCGGTGGCCGCCGAGCGGCGGGTTGGCCACCCAGCGCACGATCGGGCCCTGGCCGGGCTCCGGCAGCCAGCCGATGAAGCGCTTCCACAGCTGCTCGGCGCCGATCTGGCGCAGGTCCTCGGCGGCGTCGGCCACCCGCAGGGCCATGAGGGTGCGCAGCTCGGCCGGATTGTCGGCGTACTCGGCGACGAGCTGGCCGCGCTTCGCGGCGCACGGCCACGGCTCGGCACACCCCGTGCACCGCCACGTGGGCCGGGCCGGGATGTGCGCCTGCGTCACCCAAGGCTCCCGGGCCGGGCGACCTCGATGCGTCGCATGGCGTAGACGAGCACCGAGTTGCGGGCCGACACGTACTGGTCGCACGGCCACGGCTGGCCGCAGTCGCGGCACAGCTCGCCGCGCTTGAGCTTTGCGGCCAGCCAGGAGCGGGGGCGCGGCTGGTGCCGGCGGCGCTGGCGGACGAGGTCGGGCAGCTCCATCGCGGTTCCTTAGTTCGCCGTGGTGGGACGGGGGAACGGCTCCATCTCCGCCGGCACCAGCCGGGGCCTGGTGAGGCGGAGCGTGGTGTGCAGCACGTGCTGGTGCGCGCCGAGGTGCGGGGCCGGGTGGTGCGGGCGCCGCCGGGTGCCCTTGGTGCGGTACATGGCCGCGTCCGCCCGGTGGATCGCGTCGGCGAGGTGGGCGTAGGGCTCGACGGGGACGAGCCCTACGGACACGCTGACCGTGACGACCTGGCCGCCCAGGCGCATCGGCGCGGCGAGCGCCTCCGCGAGCCGGTCGGCCTGCTCCTGCGGGCTGCCGGGGCGGCCGGCGAGGAGTCCGGCGAACTCGTCGCCGCCCAGCCGCGCCACCAGCCCCGTGCCGGCGATGTCGGACAGGCGGCGGGCGGTCGTCACGAGTACCTCGTCGCCGGCCGAGTGGCCGAACGCGTCGTTGATCTGCTTGAACCCGTCGACGTCGAGGACGATGGCGACGAGCGGGTGCCGGGCGCCGCCCGCGACGAGCTCGGTGCCCCGCTGGTAGAAGGCGCGCCGGTTGGGCAGGCCGGTGAGCGGGTCGTGACTGGCCGCGTGCCGCTCGACGGCGAGCTCCCCGGCCAGCCGCTCGGCCAGCCGCTCCGCCCGTTCGGCGTGCCGCTCGGCGCGACGCGCGCGCAGATAGAGCGGAACGGCCGCGCACGTCCCGACCGCCGCGGCCGTTGCGGCCAGAAGGGCGAGGGGATCCATGCGCGTGTCCTCTCCATAGATCGCAGCTGGGGAAGCCGCCCGATCATTTGGGAGCGAACGTCCGGTTTTGATCACGAACTGTGAGCAAACCCTGACATCCGCACATGCGCTAGCATGCGCTTTATCGGCTGCAGAAGCAAGAGCCGATGCACGTGCAGACGCCGCTTGCTTGGTGAACTTTCAACCAAGGGTCTCAAGAGAGATGTCAATGGATCAGACGTACAACGGGATGCCGGCCGGCCACCTGACCGGTGTGACCTGGCAGAAGAGCCGCCGCAGCAATCCCAGCGGCAACTGTGTCGAGCTGGCCCGCCTCACCGACGGGACCGGCTTCGCGATGCGTAACTCGCGCGACCCCGAGGGGCCGGCGCTGATCTACACCTACGAGGAGATCGCCGCGTTCGTGGGCGGCGCCCGTGACGGCGACTTCGACAATCTGTTGAGTGAGTAACGAGACCCGAAAGACGAGCAGGCTCGCCCCCCGCCCGTAGAAGCGAGCCCACTCCCCCTTACTGTCGGGTCATGGCATGCTTACTCCGGCGTCGCGCGGGAAGACACACGACACACCGGAGGCAAGCACGGTGACGACCGGTCTCACTGAAGGTGGCGCATCCGGAGGCCCCACGGTCCTCCGGATGCTCCTGGGCGCGCACCTCAGGCGCCTGCGCGAAGCCCAGGGCGTCTCCCGCGAGGACGCCGGCTGGGAGATCCGCTCCTCGGAGTCGAAGATCAGCCGGATGGAGCTCGGCCGGGTCGGCTTCAAGGAGCGCGACGTCGCCGACCTGCTGACCCTCTACGGCGTGGACGACCAGGAGGAGCGCACCCGCCTGCTGGCGCTGGCCCGCGACGCCAACAACCCCGGCTGGTGGCACCGCTTCGGCGACGTGCTGCCCGGCTGGTTCCAGTCCTACCTCGGGCTCGAGGCGGCCGCCTCGCTGATCCGCACCTACGAGGTGCAGTTCGTGCCGGGGCTGCTGCAGACGCAGGAGTACGCCCGCTCGGTCGTCCTGCTCGGCCACGGCCGGGCCAAGCAGGACGAGATCGAGCGCCGGGTCGAGCTGCGCATGCAGCGCCAGCAGGTCCTGTCCCGCCCCGACGCGCCCCGGCTGTGGGTGGTCGTCGACGAGGCCGCGCTGCGCCGCCCGATCGGTGGCCTGGACATCATGCGCGGCCAGATCGAGGCCCTGCTGGAGGCCAACACCAGCCTGCCCAACGTTCGGCTGCAGGTGATCCCGTTCAACGCCGGCGGGCACGCCGCGGCGGGCGGCGCGTTCACGATCCTGCGCTTCCCGGACGAGGACCTGCCCGACGTGGTCTACATCGAGCAGCTCACCTCGGCGCTGTACCTCGACAAGCGCGACGACGTCGACCTGTACGCGGAGGCCATGGAGCGCCTGTGCGTGGAGGCCCGGCCGCCGACGGAGACCTCGAAGGTCCTCGAGGAGATCCGCAAGGACCTCAACTGATCCTGCCGCGTCCCGCGGGTGCGGTTCACCGTCGAGCTGTGGGCTGACGGACGCGTCGACAGGATCCTCACGGGCGTCCGGCGGCATGGTTAGATTCCGGCGGATGCCCGCCCGAATCGAGGAGCGTACATGGCCGGACCGTCACGCATCGTCGTGCCGTTCGAGGGCGAGGGGGCCGGCCGCGGCCCGCTGTCCTGGGGTCAGCTCGAGAACTGGAACGCCGTGCGGGCCCTCGGGCACTGGCTGCCGCTCGGGGGCGCGCTGCCGGTGCCGCCCGGCACGACGATCGACGACCTCGTCGACGACCTGCGTTTCAACCTGCACCGGTACGTCACGCTGCGCACCCGCCTGCACCTGTCCCCCGGCGCCGAGCCGGAGCAGGAGGTCCACGCGTCGGGCGGGCTGGAGGTCGAGGTCCTCGAGGGGGCCGACCCGGAGGCGGTGGCCGAGCGGTACCGCAGCGGGCCCTTGAACTTCGCCACCGAATGGCCGATCCGGGCCGCGATCGTGACCCGCGACGGCGCCCCGTCGCACCTGGTGGCCCTCGTGTCGCACTTCGCCACGGACGCCGCCGGAGCCCGGACCATGCTGCGCGAGGTCGCCGAGCGCCCGTCCGCGCCGGTCGCCGGCCTCGCCCCCCTCGCGCAGGCGGCGTGGCAGGCCTCGCCGGCCGGGCGGCGGCAGAACGCCGGGGCGATGCGCCACTTCGAGGCCGTGCTGCGGGCCATGCCGGCGCAGCGGTTCGACGCCCCGGCGGCGCCGCGCTCGCCGCGGTACTGGCGGGCCCGGTTCGACTCGGCGGCGCTGCCCCTGGCCCTGCGGGCGCTCACCGCGCGGCTCGACGTCGACCCGGCGGTCACGCTGCTGGCCGTGTTCGCCGCCGCGGTCCACGAGACCGCCGGGCGCAACCCGGTCGTGGTGCGGCCGCTGGTCAGCAACCGCTTCCGGGCCGGGCTGGACAGCGTGGTGTGCACCGCCGTGCAGGCGAGCCTCGCGCTCATCGACTGCGAGGGCGGCATCGAGGACATCGCCGAGCGCAGCCGGAAGGCCGCGCTGGCCGCGTTCAAGCACGGGTACTACGACCCGCGCGACCTGTGGGCGGTGCGCGACCGGGTCGCGGCCGAGCGCGGCGAGCCGCTGGAGATCGGCTGCTTCCTCAACGACCGGCGCGGCCCGGTGCCGATGGACTCGCCCGGCCCGACGGAGATCGAGGCGGCGCGGCCCGCGTCCCGGCTCGACTGGATCACCCGGCAGGACCACCCCGGCCTGGAGCCGCTCATCCTCGACGTCGAGGACGACCCGGACAGCCCCGGCGCGCTGCGCTGCATCGCCCACACCGACACCGCCGTGCTCGCCCCGCGCGACGCCGAGCGGATCCTGTGGAACATGGAGGCGCTCGCGGTGTCCTTCGCCCACCCGGCCCGCTTGTCGTGACACCGTTTTCTCAGCGGCGGGTCGCCTGATTCGTCAGGATCGCGCCGGCGATGACGTCGAAGAGGTGATCGGCGCGGGGGGCGAGCGCGGGTTGGTCGCCGACCCACGCGAGCGCTCCGGCCAGTGCGTACAGGTCGGTGCCGTCGATGTCGGTCCGCGCGGCGCCTGCGGCCTGGGCGCGGGCGAGGAGCCGGGCGCCGGCGGCCCGCATCGCGACGCACGAGGCGTGCAGCGCGGATTCCGGGTGACGGTGCTCGTCAACGGCGCCGCGGGCGGTGTGGGGCACTTCGCGGTGCAGTTGGCGAAGTGGAAGGGTGCACGCGTCATCGCGGTGGCATCGGGCGCGCACGAGTCGTTCCTGCGTGAGCTCGGCGCCGACGAGTTCATCGACTACACCAGGAGCCGCCCCGAGGAAGCCGCGCGCGACGTCGATCTCGTGCTCGATACGGTGGGCGGTCGCGACAGCAGTCGTTTCCTTCGCTCGCTCAAGCGCAGCGGCGCGCTGTTCCCGGTGTTCTTCGGCGAGTACGACCCCGACGACGCCGCGAGGCTGGGCGTCACGATCTCGGGCACCCAGGTGCGCTCGAACGGCCCGCAGCTCGCAACACTCGGACACCTGCTCGACGAACAGGTCCGCCCCCGCGGCCCGCAGCCCGCGTACCGCGTCGGCGCGGGTACGGTGCGCGTCGGCATCGACAGCACGTTCCCGCTCTCGGAGGCCCGGGCGGCACACGAACGAGCCGCCCGCGGCCACATTCAGGGCAAGATCGTGCTCACCGTCGCGTGAGGGCGAGCCAACGTGGATCTCGACCCTGCGCAGCGGTTCGCCGTCCAGCAGACGCCCATGCAGCCACGCGTCACGAGAGCCTTTTTTGTCATACCCCGCTGCGAAGATGCGCTCATGCACTTCGTCGAGCACGGCACCGGAACCCCCGTCCTGGCCATCCACGGCTGGACCCCCGATCACCGCCTCATGCTGGGCTGCCTGGAGCCGCTGTTCGCGCGGCGCCCCGGCTACCGCCGGCTCTACCCCGACCTGCCCGGCATGGGCCGCACCCCGGCGCCCGAGTCGATCGCGTCGTCGGACGACGTGCTGGCCGCCGTCGACGCCTTCGTCACCGAGCGCCTGGGCGACGAGCCCTTCCTGCTCATCGGCGAGTCCTACGGCGGCTACCTGGCCCGCGCCCTGACCCGTGCCCGCCCCGCCCAGGTCCGCGGCCTGGCCCTGATCTGCCCCATCGGCACCGAGGTCGAGCACGCCGGCCGCCACGTGCCGCCCCACGAGGTGCTGCGCGCCGATCCGGGCCTGCCGATCCCGCCCGGCTCCGGCTTCGCCGAGATGGCGGTCGTGCGGACCCCGGAGACCCTGCGGCGCTACCTCGAGGACGTCGAACCGGGCCTGGCCGCCGCCGACCACGCGGCCTTGGCCCGCATCCGCCGGCGCTGGGTGTTGTCCACCGACCCGGAGTCGGGCCCGCCGTTCGGCGGCCCGGCGCTGATCCTGACCGGCCGCCAGGACGCCTCGACCGGCTACCAGGACCAGCTCCCGCTGCTGCCCCACTACCCGCGGGCCACCTATGCCGTGCTGGACGTGGCCGGCCACAACCTGCAGTTCGAACAGCCGGCCCTGTTCGAGGCGCTCGTGGGCGAGTGGCTGGACCGGGTCAGGACCGAGCCGGGCGGAAGCTGACGTTCACCGCCGCCGCCGGGTCCTCGGCGCACAGGCGGTCCAGGCGGATCGGGGGTGGCTGACCCGCGGCACGAGGTGGCGCATCGAGTGCGGCGACGGGGCGCGGGACGTGCTGGGCGGGGTCATGCCTCCTGGCGGGCCGGGGCGCGCACCGCGGCGGCGCTCAGGGCCACCAGCAGGGCCAGGACCGCGGGGACGGCCAGGGCGACCGGCAGCGACACGGTGCGGGTGGCGGCACCGATGGCGGCCGGACCCGCGAGGAACCCGGCGTACCCCATGCTCACCGCCACGGACAGCGCCCGGGCCGGCCGCCCCGGGTTGCGCGCGGTCGCCGCCGAGAAGACCTGCGGCGCCACGCACGACAGGCCGGCGCCCAGGCAGGCGAAGCCCGCCACCCCGGCGTACCGGTCGCCGATCAGCAGGGCGGCGCCGAGGCCCAGGGCGGCGAGCAGCCCGCCCAGGCGCACCAGCCGCGCCGGCCCGAGCAGCGTCGTGAGCCGGTCGCCGACCAGGCGCCCGGCGGTCATCGCGACGGCGAAGGCGGCGTAGCCGGCCGCGGCGAAGCCCGGGGTGCCGCCGAGGTTGTCGCGCAGGTACACCGCGCTCCAGTCGGCCGCGGCCCCCTCGCCCACCAGGGCACAGAACGCGAGCCCGCCCAGGAGCAGCACGCCGTCGAGCCGGGCCGGGGACGCCTCGGCGTCGGCGGGAGCCTCCGCGGGCGGCTCGGCGGCCAGCCACGGCAGCGCCCGGGCGGCCAGCGCCGTGGTCAGGGCGCACACGACGAGGAACGTGCCGGGCACGCCGAGGCCCATCTGGGCGCACAGGCCGCCGAGGGCGGCCCCGGCGAAGCCGCCGATGCTGTACACGGCGTGGAACGAGGAGATGATCGGCCGGCCGTACGCGCGCTGGACCCCCAGCGCGTTGGCGTTCATGGCGACGTTGAGCACGCCGTGGTTGAGGCCGAAGAGCAGCATCGCGCCGGTGAGCAGGGGCAGCGACGGGGCGTAGGCGGCGGGCAGCAGCAGCGCGCCCTCGGCCAGCGCGGTCGGGGCGGCGACGCGGACGCTGCCGAAGCGGTCGACGAGCCGGCCCGCCAGCATCTGGCCCGCGATCGCCCCGGCGGCCAGGCCGAGCAGGGCGACGCTGAGGTGGAAGTCGTCGACGCCGAGGCGGTGCTTGACCGCCGGTACCCGCGCGGTCCACGCCCCGAGCGCGGCCCCGAACAGCAGGAACAGCAGGCAGCCGGCGAATCGTGCCTGGCGGAGGTCAACGGCCACACCGCACCGTACCGTTCACCGCCGTCAGCCCGCAGGCCCGGCGGCCAGGGGCGGCCCGTCGGCACGGAGGCCGTCGAGTCCGGGGGCACCAGGAGGCCGGCCCGGTGACGGCCAGCGCCGCGCTCGCCACGGCGCTGGCCAAGGTCGGCGGCTGACGAACGGCGTCAGATCCGGCCGAGCAGGCGCAGGCGCAGGGCGCGCAGGACCACGCCCGGCTTGGCCAGATCGGCCGGATGCCGCTCCATCGCGGTCACCCGGTTGAGCCGGCGGCACGTCTGCTCGTCCCGCATGGAGGCGCGCGTGATGAGCTCGCTGGCCCAGCGGATGAACTTGTAGCCGCGCGGCTGGCCCTCGGTGATGTGCGGCAGGCCGAGGTCGGCGAAGGTCGAGATCTGCCAGGCGGCGTCGACGATGACGCGGACCTTGTCGAAGTACGCCCGCGGCGGTTCCCCGGTCACGTCCGGGCCGGTCTGCAGCCACGCCGACAGGCACGAGGCGTGCAGCATGGCCGAGGTCATCCCCTGGCCGTACACCGGGTTGAACGACGCCACCGCGTCCCCGGCCGCGATCAGCCCGGCCGGCAGCCGGTCCACGGCGTGGTAGTCCCGGCGGCGGCTGTCGGCCTGGTGGTAGGTGATGACCCCGCCGATCATCCGGCCCTTCTCGGCGATGTCGCCGAACATGGACGGGAAGTGCTTGCGGCAGCGCTCGGCGTACTCGGCCGTGTCCCGCGACGGGCGGTCCTCGTCGTACCCGGCCACGAGCATGAGCCAGCGGTCGCCCTCCACCGACAGCACGCCGCCGATGCGGGGCACCCGGCCCTTGCCCGGCGTGGTCTGCGTGATGGCCACCCAGGCGTCGCTCACCGACTCGTCCCGCTCGAACAGCGCCGAGGCATAGTTGAGCTTGATCGGCATCCGCCGCATCGGCGCCCTGGGCCAGCCGGCTGCCTCCAGCCAGTCGCCGAGCCGGCTGGAGCGGCCCATCGCGTCGACCACGAAGTCGGCCTCCACCTCGACCGGCTCCTCGGAGCCGTCGGGCACGTAGGTGGCGCCGCGCACCCCGCCCTCGCGCAGCAGCAGGCCCTCGGCCCGGCCGAACACCATGCGCACGTTCTCCCGGGCCAGCACGTGCACGCGCACCTGGTGCTCGAGGAACGGCCGGGTGGTGATGAGGGACGGGCGGGTCGGCGGCGGGTCCGCCACCGTGCGCAGCTCGTCGTTGATGAACACCTTGCCGTCGTAGCGGCCGAAGTCGGGCGCGCCCGCGGCGACCGCGTCGGCGGTGAACCCGGGGAACCAGCGCTCCAGCTGGATCTGCCCGGCCGGCAGCAGCGCGTGCACCTGGGTGCCCTGCGGCACGCCCGGCCGCGGCCCGGCGCCCTCGGTCGGGTCGCGCTCGACGATCAGCACCTCCTCGGCGTGATCACTGAGCACCCGAGCCGCCATCAGGCCGGCCATGCTGCCGCCGAGCACGACCGCGCGGCGCATCAGGATCCGCGGCGGCCCGGGCGGCGCGGCGGTGCTGATCTCGGCGAAGATCTGAGGAGCAGTAGCAGACATACGATTCATGCTAGACGTGTAAATATTTACACGTTAGCCCGGAACGCGAAGCGTTTCCCGGTGACGCTGATCTTCGATATGCCGGGTCAGCCAGTCGGTGACGCGGGTCAGGACGGCCGGGGCGACCGGGCTGCGAAGCTCCTTGCGGTAGGCGCGCAGGGAGGCCGGCCCGGGCTGGACGCGCAGCAGGTGCGAGACGTCGGGAGCGCGCCAGGTTTCCGGCGGGCCGGGGACGAGGGCGGCGATGCGGTCGAGGTCGTCCGGGTTGACCTGCAGGTCCTTCGCGCCGGTGATGGCGAGGACCGGGACGGCGATCCGGGCCAGGTCCTCGGCCGGGTCGTGGGCCAGGAACTCGCGGGTCCAGCGGGCGTTGATCCGGGCGCCGCCGATGCGGGCCGTGTCGGTGGTGGTGCGGCGGACCTTGTCGTGGTTCCTGCGGACGCTGGCCACCAGGTCGATGCGCAGCAGGCGCAGCACGGCGCGGACGGGGGCCGGGATCGAGGCGGGGAGCCGCTCGGCCTGCCACAGCAGCGTGGCGTCGCCCCGTGTCGCGGTGCAGGCGAGCAGCACGACGCCGGCCGGAGCCACCGCGTCCGCAGACCGTGCGGCGGCGATGGCGGCGGCCAGGGTGGCGCCCTCGCTGTGGCCGATGACGTACACGGCGCGCGGGTTCACCTCGGGGCGGGCGGCCAGGGCGGAGAGGGCGGCGGTGGCGGCGGCCGCGTTGTCGTGCAGGCCCGGGCGCTTCCAGGCGTCGGGGGGCTCGGTGGTGCCGTCGCGCAGCAGGCGGGAGGCGCCCACGCCGCGCTTGTCGTAGCGCAGGGTGGCGAAGCCCGCCGCGGTCAGGGCGGCGGCCAGCTGGGCGCTGACGTCGATGCGCATCCGGGCGTGGTTGCTGTCGCGGTCGAGCGGGCCGGAGCCGGGCAGCAGCAGCGCGGCCGGGAACGGGCCGGGGCCGGCGGGCACGGTGAGGGTGCCGGCGAGGTCCCGGTCGGGGCCGGGGAAGCGCAGCTCGGTGGTCACGACTCGGCCCGCAGCGCGGCGGCCAGCTCGGCCGCGTGGGGGTCGGAGACGAGTACCGCGGTCCAGGGCTGGTCGCGCAGGGTGACGCGCACGGCGGGCTCGCCGGCGCGGACGGCGACGAACTCGTGACCGCCTCGGGTCCACATGGTGCCGATCAGGCGGCGGCCCGGGAAGTCGAAGCCGGGGGCGCGCAGGCCGTGCGCGGCGGCGTAGCCGTCGTCGAGCAGCTCGACGGCGGTGATGGCGGCGCGGGGGATGTGCAGGTCGCGGTGCAGGGCGAGCACATGCTCCGTCGGGGTGAGCTCGATGGTGAGCTGGTCCTGGGTCACGGTAGCGGTCGTCACGCTTTCTAAGCTACCGTTATTGGAAATGTTGTCAACATTGGAAATAGTCAGTGTGCGGGAGGCCACGTGGGGACGTCGGCGGATCTGTTGCTCCATCCGGTCCGGTTCCGGATCGTGCAGGCGCTGCTCGGCGGGCGGGAGCTGACGACCGCGCAGCTCGGGGAGGCGCTGCCGGACGTGGCCACCACGACGCTGTACCGCCACGTGGGGCTGCTGGTCGAGGCCGCAATCCTGCGGGTGGTGCAGGAGCGGCGGGTGCGCGGCAGCGTGGAGCGGACCTACCGGCTGGCGGTGGAGGCGGCCTCGGTCACGCCCGAGGAGGCCCGGACGATGAGCGTGGACGAGCACCGGCAGGCGTTCACGACGTTCGTCGCCACGGTGCTCGGGGACTTCGACCGGTACCTGGCCCGCGGTGACGTCGACCTGGGGGCGGACCAGGTCGGGTACCGGCAGCTGGCGCTGCACCTCAGCGACGAGGAGATGGCGGAGTTCCTGGGCGAGCTGCGGACGCTGCTGGGGCGCTGGGTGGAGGTACCACCCGGGCCCGACCGCACCCGCAGGCTCCTCACGAGCATCGTGATGCCCGCCGACTGAACCAGGAAACGGCTGGCTGAACGAAGCGATAGCGCCCGCCGTGATCCAGGTCACCATTTCGGAGCCAACCTTGCGTGGCGTCGTGCGTCTATCGCTGCGAAAGCCGTACCTCATCCACTGGAGTGCCGTGATGCGCCTGAAGGTTCGTTCCGTTGCTTACGTCGTGTGCGCGGCTACCGTCGCCGCGATCGGCGCCGCGTCCGCCGTCGCGTTCGCCGATGACGCTCCGGCGCCGTCGGCGGTGGTGCCGTCACCGCAGTCGTCGTCGGTGGTGCCGTCGCCGCGGTCGTCGTCGGTCGGGGCGTCACCGCTGCCGTCGGTCGTGCCGTCGCCGCGGTCGTCGTCGGTCGGGGCGTCACCGCTGCCGTCGGTCGTGCCGTCGCCGGGGTCGTCGTCGGGCGGGGCGTCGCCGGTGCCGCGGCGGTGACCACGGTTCGGCCCCGCTGTATCGTCGCGTGTCTGCCCCCTGACCTGCGAGAACCATGACGCTCACGTTCCGCCTGCCCTGGCCGCTGCTGCGCGTGCTGCGCTCGCTGGTGTCCGGCACGTCCACTTCCCGAGGCACCCCGCAGCGGGATGGTCCGCCGGCGATCAACGAGCTGTACCACGCGCGGCGGCTCAGCCTGGTACGGCTGGCCGTCCTCATGGTCGACGACCTGCCCACCGCCGAGGATGTCGTGCAGGACGTGTTCGCCGCGTTGTACCAGCGGCACGGGGCGGACCTGCGCACGATCACCGATCCGCACGCGTACCTCACGGCGGGGGTGATGAACGCGGCGCGGTCGGTGCTGCGCCGACGCCGCAGTGCCCGCGCCTACGTGCCGCCGCCGCTGTCACCCGCGCCGGCCGCGGAGGACGAGGCCCTGCTGTCGGAGGAAGACCAGGAGGTACTCGCGGCGCTGGCGCGGCTGACCGTCCGGCAGCGCCAGGTGGTGGTCCTGCGCTACTGGTCGGAACTGTCCGAGAGGGAGATCGCCGAGGTGCTGCACGTGTCGCGCGGTACCGTGAAGTCGACGGCCAGCCGGGCTCTGACAATCCTGCGTGACGCGCTGTCGGAGTCGCGACGATGAGCCTCGACATTGAGGGGCGCCTGCGCTCGGCACTCGCCGCGCAGGGGGCCCGAGTCACCCCGGAGCGACTGCGGCCGGCGGTCCCCCCGACCGCGCTGCCGGTGCACCGTTCAGCGTCCGTGTTCGTGCGACGGGCCGGCTGGATCGCCGCGATGCTGCTGCTTGCGGTGGTCACGATCGTCGTGCTGCATCCAATCGGCTCGCAACCGCAGCAGCCGCCGGCCATCGTGACGCCATCGCCGTCAGCCTCGTACGACGCGCCGTCGCCGTCGTCATCGCTGTCGCCTTCACCGAGTCCCGCTGCGCGCTCACGGGATGGCCTCACACCGTCCCCCAGTCACGTGGACGCGTCACCGAACGTCGGCTCGTCAGCGCCTCCAGCGTCGTAACGGGGACGCCGACCGGCAAGCCGGGATCAGCCGCTGGAGCCGGGCCCGGGTCGCCCGGCCGAGCCGGCGGGCACCGGCACCGCCTGGGCGTCGCAGGCGGTGT
Source organism: Dactylosporangium sp. NPDC051485 (assembly GCF_040682015.1). Classification (NCBI taxonomy): domain Bacteria; kingdom Bacillati; phylum Actinomycetota; class Actinomycetes; order Micromonosporales; family Micromonosporaceae; genus Dactylosporangium; species Dactylosporangium sp. NPDC051485. The sequence continues at coordinate 9,000 of NZ_JBFAZW010000024.1, read as the reverse complement.
CCGGGCGGGGCGGCGCGCTGACGGCCAGCCCGGACGCGGTCCCGGCCAGGGCGAGGGCGGCGGCGACGAGCATGGCGGTGTGGAAGCCGGTGCTGAACGTGCCGCCGGCGCCGGCGAACACCGCGCCGAGGAGCGCCACGCCGAACGCCCCGCCGAGCTGGCGCAGGGTGCTGAAGATGCCGCCGGCCTTGGCCATCTCGGCTGGCGCCACCCGGCTCACCACGGCCCGGGTGGCGACCGAGATGCTGATGATCCCGGTCCCGGCCAGGGTCAGCGGCACGACCAGCGCCAGGTAGGGGCCGCCGGCCCGGGCGGCCAGGCCCGTCCAGGCGAACCCGGCGGCCAGCAGCAGGGTGCCCGCCACGATCAGGGCGCGTTCCCCGAAGCGGTCGGCGAGGGCGCCCGCGCGCGGGGCGACGAGCGCGGGGGCGACGCCGAGGGGCAGCAGCCACAGGCCGGCGACGAAGGCGCCGTGACCGTACAACACCTGGAAGCACTGCGCCGTGAAGAACACGGCGCCGGTCAGGCCCGCGTTGGCGAAGAACACCACGAGGTTGCCCCCGGTGAACGGGCGGGAGCGGAACAGCCGCAGCGGCACCATCGGCGCCGCGGTCCGGGCCTCCCGCAGCACGAACCCGGCGCCGGCGAGCAGCCCGGCGGCGAGGGGGGCCAGCGTCGCCGGGGCCGTCCAGCCCTCGGCGTTGCCGCGGACGAGCGCCCACACGACGCCGAGCGCGGCGACCGCGGACAGCAGCAGCGCCGGCAGGTCGAGCGGCGCGCGGGCGCCCCGGCTCTCCGGGGTGCGGGCCAGCAGCGGCGGGACGGCCAGCAGCCCGATCGGCACGTTGATCCAGAAGATCCACTGCCAGGCCAGGCCCTCGGTCGCCGCGCCGCCGGCGACCGGGCCGACCGTCGCGGCCAGGCCGGTGACGGCGCCGTACACGCCGAGCGCCCAACCGCGCCGCTGGGGCGGGAAGGCGGCGTTGAGCAGGGCCAGGGCGAGCGGCATGACGAGCGCCGCGCCCGCGCCCTGCACCATGCGGGCGGCGATGAGCCAGCCGACCGACGGGGCGAGGGCGCAGCCGGCCGAGGCGAGGCTGAACAGCGCCAGCCCCGCCGCGAACACGGCCCGGCGGCCGAGCCGGTCGCCGAGCGCGGCGCCGGTGAGGATGAGGCAGGCGAAGCTCAGCGTGTAGGCGTTGACGGTCCACTCGAGGTCCGCGAGGGAGGCGCCGAGGTCGCGCTGGATGGTGCTCAGCGCGGTCGCCACCACGAGCATGTCCAGGATCACCATGAACGACGCCACGGAGGCGAGCCCGAGCACCCACCGCTGGGTGCTCGTCGTGGTTGGGGTTGTGGTCATGCCCTGGTTCGACACGGGCGCGACCGGAAAGTGGTCGCCGCGGTGTCACCATGGTCGTGATGACTTCGCTGTCCCGGGCCCGGGCGGGCGACGACGCCGCGTTCGGCGAGCTCGTCGAGCCGTTCCGGCGCGAGTTGTACGTCCACTGCTACCGCATGCTGGGCTCGGTCCAGGACGCCGAGGACGTCCTGCAGGAGACCCTGACGGCCGCCTGGCGGGGCCTCGGCGGCTTCGGCGAGCGGGCGTCGCTGCGCACCTGGCTGTACAAGATCGCGACCAACCGCTGCCTGAACTGGCTGCGCGACGGCGGCCGCCGCCCGCGCACGGCGTCGGTGTTCCCGCCCGGCGTGGTCCCGCCGGAGCCGACCCGCACCACCGAGCCGATCTGGCTCCAGCCGATCCCCGACACGCTGCTGGCCGGCCTGCCCGACGAGCACCCCGGCCCGGAGGCCCGCTACGAGCGGCGCGAGGCGGTGTCGCTGGCCTTCGTCACCGCCGTGCAGACCCTGCCGGCGCGGCAGCGGGCCGTGCTGCTGCTGCGCGACGTGCTCGGCTACCGGGCGGCCGAGGCGGCGCAGCTGCTGGACACCACCGAGGACGCGGCCAACGCGCTGCTCAAGCGGGCCCGCGCGACCCGGTTCGACCTCGCGCCGGCGCAGCCGCCAACCCCGCGCCAGCGCCAGGCCGCCACCACGTTCGCCGCCGCCATCGAGGCCGGTGACGTGGACGCGATGGTCGCGCTGCTCACCGACGACGCGTGGCTGACGATGCCGCCGGCGCCGCTGGAGTACCAGGGCCACGCCGCCATCGCCGGCTTCATGCGCCGCGTCGGGCTGCGCGAGGGCCGCCGCCGCTACCGCCTGATCCCGACGTCGGCCAACCTGCAGCCGGCCTACGGCTGCTACGTCAGCGACGACGGCGACCCGGTCGGCCACGCGCACGGCGTGCTCGTGCTGACGATGGCCGGCGAGCGGGTCAGCGCGTTCACCCGGTTCATCGACAACGCGCTGCTGCCGTACTTCGGCCTGCCCCGCCGCCTGTAGCCGCTCCGCGGGACCGCGCGGTGGGAGCATGGTGGGCATGACGGCGTGGCGGGACGTGGAAGCGGCGGTGCCGGAGTTCGCGGCGCGGGTGCGGGCGCTGCTCGACGCGCACCGGCACAAGACGATCGCGACGCTGCGGGCCGGCGGCGGCCCGCGGATCTCCGGCATCGAGGCGGTGTTCGAGGGCGGCGAGCTGGTGTTCGGCTCGATGAGCGGCGCGCGCAAGGGGGCGGACCTGCGGCGGGACCCCCGGTTCGCGCTGCACGGCGCGACCGTCGACCCGGTGCAGGGGGCGGAGGCGCAGTGGCCCGGGGAGGTGAAGGTCGCCGGGCGCGCGTTCGCCGTCGAGGGGGCGGACGGCGACCGGTTCCGCGCCGACATCGCCGAGGTGGTGCACACGCACCTCAACCCGGAGGCCACGCTGCTCGTGGTCGAGTGGTGGACGCCGGTCGGCGGGCTGCGGCGGGCCGAGCGGGAGTGAGCGGGGCGGGAGGGTCCGCCGATTCCCGACATATCGGATTTATACCCTGTCGGGGTAACAGGGGATATACCAGCTTGAAACGGGCGGGCGGCGGCCGGACGCCTGGCCGCCGCCCGCCCCATTTCGGGGGTGGTGTCGCTCCCGGACCCGTCGACGTCAGGCCCGGGCACTGCGCCCCATCCGCGCCCGGCCTTCGGCGGCGACCGGGCGCGGACGCCTGCGAACCGTCAGCCGTTGTAGACCTGGAACTCCGAGACCTGCCCCGCCGGCCAGCCGGTGTTGGCGGTGAAGGTCAGCCGGAGGTACCGCGTGGTCACCGCCGACGGGAAGGTGATCGTGACGGAGTTGCCGGTGGCCGGGTTGAACGTGTAGCCGGCCGAGCCCACGATCGTGGAGAACGAGCCGCCGTCCGTGCTGCCGCTCACCGACAGCGTCTGCGTGCGGGTGGCCCAGGACGACTGCGGCGGCAGGGTCAGCACGATCCGCTTGGTGGCCACCGCCGAGCCAAGGTCGACCTGCAGCCACTGCGGCCAGGCGTTGTTGACGCTCTCCCAGTACGTGCCGGTGTTGCCGTCGACCGCGTTGCCGCTGCCGTACGTCTGGGTGTGGCTGCTCTCCGCGGTCGGGCGCCCGGCGGCGAGGTTGGTCGTGTTGTTCGGCGGCGCCGCGGTAGTGGCGTTGACGGCGTTGGAGGCGCCGGAGGCGTTGCCGGCCGCGTCGTAGGCGGCGACCGTGAACGTGTAGGCGGTCGAGGCCGTCAGGCCGGTGGCGGTGAAGGCCAGCGTCGTGGTGGTACCGATGACGGTGCTCGTGGCTCCTGAGACACGGGACACGCGGTAGCCCGCGACGCCGACGTTGTCGGTGGAGGCGTTCCAGGCGAGCGCCACCGTGGTGTCCGTGGTGCCGGTGACGCGCAGATTGCCGGGGACCGAGGGGGGCGTCTGGTCGGGCCCGGTCGGGAACGGGACCGTGAACCGGGTCTCGGTGAGGGCGACCTGGCCCTTGATCATCCGGCCGCCGTCGTTGGTGAGGCGCAGGTAGTAGTCGGACGAGCAGGGGGTGCCGTCCTCGTCCAGGGCCCGCATGCCGGAGTTGGCGGGCTGCCAGGCGGCGCTCTCGGCGGTCTTGGCGATCTGGTTGCCCTCGTTGAACTCGTCGAACATCGAGATGTAGACGCTCGGCACGCCGGCCCGGGTGTGGTTGTAGAACTGCCGCCACATGAGCTCGCCGTGGCGGCGGTGGCCGGCGGCGAGGTCGCCCGGGATGACGCAGGGCTGGTAGTCGATGCCGCGCGCGTTCAGGTCGGCGAGGTCGGGCAGGACGCGGTTGGTGTAGAACCAATCGGCGCCGGCGTTGTCGCTGATCCGGCCGACCATCCAGGGCGAGACCATGTTGAAGGCGTGGTACACGTCGATGTACCCGGCCCGCGAGTCGTCGGTGCCGAGGCGCCAGTGGGTGGGCACGCCGCCGATGACATAGCAGCCCTGGGCCTTGAACCAGTTGATGACGTCGAGGCAGGCGGCCGGGGCGAACGGGCGGCCGTCGTCGTTGAAGCCGAAGCCCCAGATGCACACGACGGGCTTGCCGTTCTGGCGGGCGTAGGCGGGCGAGGCGGTGAGGGCGGACATCTTGTTCGTCCAGTCCGTCTTGATCTCGCCCTGCATGTTCAGCCACCAGGTGACGTCGTACATGATGTAGAACTTCCGGCCGTACGTCTCGGCCGCCTGGCGCACCTTCTGGGCCATCGCGTCGCGGGTCGCGCCCTCGCCGCCGTTGGGGTTGAAGCGCTGCAGGGCCGCGGTGTCGCAGCCGTTCTGCTGCATCCAGCGGAAGTGGGTGTCGACCGTCTGCTGGTCGTAGGAGGAGAACAGGTTCGCCGGCTGGCCGTTGCCGAGGTTGGCGAAGTTGGTGCGGTACCCCTTCGTGAAGTCCCGCATGTCCGGCCAGCAGGTGATGGAGCAGGCGCCCGGGGCCGGGGCCTGCGACCAGTTCGGGCTGTAGTGCCACCAGCCGTTGATCGGGGCGCCGTCGCCGATGGCGGCGAACCAGCCCTGGTAGCCGACGGTGACCTTGCCGACCACGTCGCCGACCGGGCTGGCGGCGAACGCGGCGCTCTCGGTGGCCAGCGGCAGCCCGGCCGCGGCGGCGCCCGCGAGCGACGTGGCGATGACGGAGCGGCGGGAAACTCCCATGTGGACTCCTCGGGGTGTCGCCCCGGGGCGACGCCGGCACGCGCGCCCGGGCGACGGCGTCCGGGTGGGGTGGCGCGGTGCGGAGTCGGGTCTCGGGGCATGGCGGGGGCAGCGGGCCATGGCGGGGCCCGCGACACCGGCACTGAGCAGCCCACGCGTCGGGACGCGCGGTTGGCGGTGCTGACCGAATGTCGGCTTCTGGCGTGGAATCCTGCCAGCCTCCGCGCTGTCAGCGCAATACTTCGATATGATCGCCGCAACTTTCCGACGAAGTTGCGTCGCATTGGATGTCTGTCCATGTGCGACACCACCTGCCGCCGACCCGATCAGACGCCGGAGAACCGCTCGGGGCGCACGAGCACCGCGACGCGCTGCTGCTCCGCCATGACCCGGTCGTACTCGGCCAGGTCCGGATGCTCGCCGCCGGCCGCGGTGTAGATCTCGCGCAACAGCAGGCGCAGCGCCTCCGGCTCGGCGTCGCCCGGCCCGATCAGCTCGGCCACCCCGGACACCGCGACCCACTCCCAGCCGGCCCGGAAGACCAGCGTGGCCCGCGGCCGGCGGCGAAGGTTGGCCAGCCGCGCGGCGCCGCCCATGGAGACGAGCCCCAGCACCGGCGTGCCGTCGGCCGGATGGGGCAGAATCCCGGCGTTGACCACGGACGTGGACGGCTCACCGTCGGCCCGCACGGTGACGACGACGGCGAGCCAGCGCTCCCGGGCGGCCAGGTCGGCGACCAGGCGCAGCCCCTCTTCTGTGGAAACCATGGTCCGAGCTTATGGGCGGAATTGCCCGCGCGGCTGGCGGGCGGTGGGGCGGGATCCGTATCACCCCTGGGTCACCGGGGGCTCGACACCGCTCGGGACGGGCGGTTGCTCGCGATCGGCGACGGCGACGGCGTCGTCCGGCCGGCCGCGACGAGCACGGCCCGTGGCTGGCGACGCGTGATCATCTTTGATAAGTCGGGCGTTGGCGCGCCGCGACTGACCGGAAAATGACCTGGACCACGGCGGGCGGTGGGCGTGTGGCATCGGCCCGGGTTGGTGGTGTGTGGCTTGGGGGGTGTCAGGTGGTGGTTTGCAGGGTGACGGTGTGGCCGAGGGCTTCGAGTTGCCGTACCAGGTTGCGGATTTTGTGGCCGGTGTCGACGCGGGTGGTGTGGTAGTCGGGGCCGAGGTCGCGGAACCGGGTGGTGGGGTCGGCCAGGAGGTGCCAGACGATGACGAGGATGGAGCGGGCGACGGCGACGAGGGCTTTGAGTTTGCCGCGGCGTTTGACGATGCGTCGGTGGCGTTCGCCGAGGAAGGTGCTGTTTTTGGCGGCTGCGGCGGCTTCGCCGAGGGACCGTCGTGGTCGTCGGGGCTGGTCGTGGGTGGTGCCGCGGCAGGGATCGCGGCGATTAGCTTGCCGCGGGCCAGGCCGGTCGGGACCCGCGGGTCGCGTTCGCCGCGGATCAGCGCCTCGATCATGTCCCGGGCCGAGCGGGTGTCGACTTTGCTGGCCACTGACGACACCTTGATCAGCGAGTCTTCGAGGAGTTTCTCCAGCCGCTGCCAGTGCCGGGTCAGGTCGGTCCGTATTCGGGTGTAGTCGCGCAGTATCCGGATCTCCGCCGGCGGCACGAACGCCATTGTGCGTTGCCGTTCGGGGCTGCAATCTCGGCTGGACTCTGGGAGAATCAGATGTATGGGGCAGGTCCAATTGTTCACCAGGACCGAATTGGCTGCCATGCGCGATAGAACCAGGTCGCCCCGGTATTCCCAGGCGATGGAGCAGTTTCGTCAGGACCATGCGAGGCATCGATCCTGGGGGTTGGCCAGGCGGCACGCCGAGCGGCTGCGCCGCGTGCGCGGTGACACCCCGCCACCGGTCGGCGAACAGCGGGACGGCTCGATGCGCGAACCGGCACCGCCCACGCCGCCATCGCCCGCGCCACCCCCGCCGCCATCGCCCGCGCCACCTGCGCAGCCGCTAGTCACGCCGCCTTCGCCGCCATCGCCCGTGCCGCCCGCGCAGCCGCTAGTCACGCCGCCTTCGCCGCCATCGTCGCCGCTGGCCTCGCAGCCCCGCAGCCCCCGCCGCCGGCCTCGCCGCTCTCGCCGCCTGAGCGGGTTGGACGTCGCGCGAGTGGCAGCATGGCGCATGACGGTGGTCCCGCGCCGCACGAGACGAACGGCGTCCTGCGGCCTGGCCCTGTCTCGAAGCGTCGTGGCGTATCCGCGCCATTGCCGCGCAGGCCTGTCGGTGCGGCAACACGCGCAACGGTGGCCGGCAATATGCGGCACCCGACGCATTACCGTCGTCGTCCGACAATGCGACGCACGCCAGGATGCCATTTCCGCCAAGGCCCCCGAAGCCCGGCATTGGAAAATGGTTATCCCAACGGGCCGCCGGCGCTAATTTGCCGGATGCTTCGACAATAAGGGCCGCGCAAACGAGGGCCGCAGCAGCCCCTTCTCGGTCAATTTTGGCCAGCCACACCGCGTCGAGCTTGTCGGTCTTCGCCCCGGCCCGGCACATTCTTGACGCCCGGGCGTTGACCAACTGCCGGCCTGCCGGACTCGGCGGCGCGCCGCCCGCAATGCTGAGCGCCGGGGGGTGTCGTGGCACGCCAGCGCCACGACACGTCAGGCACGGGCAGCCTGCCGGACTCGGCGGCAGGCCACCCGCAATGCCGGGCGCCGACGAGCGTCATGGCACGCCAGCGCCACGACAAGTCGGGCCCCGGCGGGTCAGGCCGCCTTCAGGTAGCGGCCGTTGTGGTACAGCAAGGGGGCGCCGTCCGAGTGCTCCCCGTGCACCGGCTCCCCCAGCACGATCGCGTGGTCGCCGGCGTGCACCCGCTCGGCCACCCGGCACACCAGGACGGCCAGGGCACCCCCGAGCACCGGCACCCCGTAGGGACCCGGCTGCCAGCGCAGCGGGGCGGCGAAGCGGTCGATGCCGCTCGTGGCGAAGCGGCGGGCCAGCTCCTCCTGCTGCTCGGTCAGCACGTGGACGCCGACGTGGGTGGCGGACCGCAGGGCCGGCCAGCTCGACGAGCGGCGGTCCAGGCAGAACGACACCAGCGGCGGGTCCAGCGACACCGAGGTGAACGACGTGGCCGTGAAGCCCACGGGGCGGGCGCCCGGGGCGGTGATCACGACGACGCCGGCCGCGTGGCGGCGCAGGAGGGCGCGGAACAGGTCGGGCTCGATCGGGGTACGGGTAGGCATGGGCGTCGACCCCCTTGGATCACGAAACGGTCAGAATGGGGCGCAGGGCGTCCGGATCGCTACGCAGGCGCTCCAGCCACTGCACGACGTGCGCGGCGACGGAGCGGTGGGTGATGTCGTTGAACGCGTCGTGGCGGCCGTCGCGCACGATGGCGAGCTCGGCCCGCGGGAGGCGCGCGGCCAGGGCGCGGGCGCCGGACGGCGGGGCGATCGGGTCGGCCTCGCCGTGGACGAGCAGGACCGGGGCCGTGATCGTGGCCGGGTCGACCGACGCGGCCAGTTCCTGCGGCACCGCCGCCGTGAGGGTGCCGCGCTCGAAGCCGCCGTCGGCCTCCAGGCGGGCGCGGTGGGTGGGGCAGGCGCTGCGGGCCTCCAGCTCGGCGTCCCAGCTCAGCAGGCTCGGGGACGGCGGCGGGTCCCACGGGACGCCGGCCACGATCACGCCGGCGGCGCCCAGCGGGGTGGCCAGGGCCAGGGCGTGCAGGGCTCCGGTGTCGGAGCCGGCCAGCACGAGCGGGGCCGCCGCGGTGGCCGCGGCGGCCGCGGCCGTCTCCGGGGTGGCCGAGCGGACCGCGTAGCCGTCCGCGGCGAGGCGGCGGCCGAAGCGGTCGTACACCCCGGCGTGCTCGCCCCGCCCGGGCAGCAGCAGGACGGTGCCACGCACGGCGATGGCGGCCGGCGGGTCCCAGCGGGCGCCGGCCACCAC